>DATJTM010000738.1:0-6686 GCA_035503395.1 Luteitalea sp. | reverse complement strand
CGTCGGCATGATGATCGGCGAGCTGCACAAGATGCTGTCGCGGCTGATGGGCGAGCAGGTGAAGGTCGAGATCACGTCGACGCCCGATCCTGCGGAAGTGTTCGCCGATCCGGGGCAGATCGAGCAGTCCGTGTTCAGCCTGGCGGCCAACGCGCGGGATGCGATGCCCGACGGCGGCACCCTGCGACTCGACGTGTCGGGGGTGCAGATCGACGAGCGACGTGCCGAGTCGCTCGACATGCGCGTCGGCCCGGCGGTGCGGATCACGGTGGAGGACACCGGCGCCGGCATGGACGAGGCGACGCGTGCCAGCGCCTTCGATCCGTTCTTCACCACCAAGCCGCTGGCGCAGGGGCTCGGGTTGCCGACCGTGTACGGCATCGTCCGCCAGACCGGCGGCGCCGTGCAGATCGAGAGCACGCCTGGCCGTGGCACACGCGTGCAGATTCTCTTACCGCGCTACGCGGAACCGCTGCACGAGATGCCTGTCGTGGCAGCACCAGTGCCGGTCGTGCGCGAACGCACGGGTCCGGCCGTCATCCTCGTCGTCGAAGACGAAGCGTCGGTGCTGCGACTGGTGCGACGGGTGCTCGAAGGCGAGAGCATGGTCGTCCTGTCTGCCCAGGACGCCGAGGAGGCGCTGCTGCTCCTCGGCCAGCATGGCGGGCACATCGACCTGCTGCTGACCGACGTGGTGATGCCGGGCCAGAACGGGCTCGAGCTGGCCAACCAGGTGCTGAGCGCCCGGCCTGGCACCCGCGTGCTGTTCATGTCCGGCTACGCCGACCATGCCGCGGTGCAGCGCGACATCATCGATGCCGGCCGCCCGTTCCTGCAGAAGCCGTTTGCGCCGGACCGCCTGTTGACGCGCGTCAGGGACGCATTGCAGTAAAGAGAAATGCGGAATGCTGGAATGCGGCAATGTCGAAGGCGTAGCCGTCGGACTTTGTCCGACGGTAACTCTCGTGTGGCTGCACCGGAATGCTGCCGGCGTGAGACGGCCGGACAAAGTCCGGCCGCTACACTCGCTCACGTGCGAAGCGCCTACGTCGTGGCGCCGACCCGTTCGATCTTCACCGACTCGATGACGACATCCTTCACGGGGCGATCACCGCGACCGGTCGGCACCTTGCCGATGCGCGAGATCACGTCCATGCCGGAGACCACTTCACCGAACACCGAGTGACGGTCGTCGAGGTGGGGCGTCGGCCCGAGCGTGACGAAGAACTGGCTGCCGTTGGTGCCGGGACCGGCATTGGCCATCGAGAGGATGCCCGCCTTGGTGTGGCGGCGCGAGGGGTGGAACTCGTCGCCGAACTTGTAGCCCGGACCGCCCATGCCGTTGCCCATCGGGCAGCCGCCCTGGATCACGAAGCCATCGATGACGCGATGGAAGATCAGGCCGTCGTAGAACGGCCGCGTCATCGGCGTGTTCTTGACGGGATCCCGCCATTCCTTGCTGCCCTCGGCCAGGCCGGTGAAGTTGGCAACGGTGTTCGGGGCTTCGTCCTCGAAGAGCTTGACGGTGAAGGCTCCTTCGCTGGTCTGGAATTGGGCGTAGAGCCCGGCGGGTAAGGTCATGGCGCACACCTTATCACCCCCTCGGCGCATAATCGGGCCCATGAGACGGCTCAGGTACGCCCGCCTGGCGTGTCGCGCAATGCTGGTCTGCGCGCTCACACTGCGTGCCGACGACACCCGGGCCCAGGGAGCACAGGCAATGAGCGGGCAGGCCGGATTCCAGTCGATCACCAGCGCAGCGGGGCTCGTCTACGTGTCGGGCGTGACGCCCCGGTCCGAGGTGCTCGCCGGCGACATCGCCGCGCAGCTCGGCGACGTACTGCGCCAGATCGACGAGAAGCTGACGGCGCAGGGATCGTCGCTGGCCAGGGCCGTCTCGCTCCAGATCCAACTGCGCGAGGCATCCGACTTCGCCGCCATGAACGCGGCATACGCGCCGTTCTTCAAGGCCGACCCGCCGGCCCGGACCACGATCGTGTCGCCGCCCGAAACGCCACGGGCGCGCGTCGAGATCAGCGCCATTGCGGCCGCCGCCGGCGCCTCGCGCGAGACCGTCCGTCCGGCTGGCTGGGCCGCCTCGCCCAATCCGTACAGCTACGGCGTGAAGACCGGCGACCTGGTGTTCCTCTCCGGTCTCGTGCCCCGCGACGGGCGGACCAATACGGTCGTGGCCGGCGACCTCGCGGCCCAGGCCGACGTCATCTTCCAGAACGCCGCCGACATCCTCGAGGCGGCTGGTCTCGGCTTGACCGACGTGGTGAACGCCAAGGTGTTCGTCACCGACGTCGCGCTGGTGGCGTCGATGAACGAGGCGTACCGGAAGCACATGCCGACCCCGCGGCCGTCACGTGCAACCGCCATCGCGGCGTTGATGAATCCGCAGTACCAGGTCGAGATGACCTTCGTGGCGTCGGCCGGGAAGAAGGTCGTCGACCGCCCCGGCAGCGAGCCACAGCCGGACGCCACGTTGCAGCAGGGTATCGCGCTGGGCTCGCGCGTCTTCGTCTCGGGCATGCTCGGCGCCGACTTCACGGCCTCCGTCGACGCACAGACGCAGAGCATCGTCGAGCGGCTGACGGCGGTGTTGACGGCTGCCGGCTACGACTGGTCGCACGTGCGCGAGGCGACGCTCTACGTCACCGATGCCGCGCACGCGGCCCCGGCTCGTGCCGCGTTCCGCAAGGCCATCGGCCGCGACCTGCCCGCCGGCGCCACGCTCGTCACCGGCCTCGTCGTCGGTGAGGCAGATGTCGAGATCATGGTCAGCGCCGCGAAGCCATGACGCTGGGCCTCGCGCTGGCCCTGGCCTCGATCCTGAGCCTGGGCCAGGCGCAGGGGCCATCGACAACGGCGGCAGCAGCGGCGAGCTGTCCGGCGCCCGCTGACCTCCTACCGGTGTCCCCCGCAGTGTTCGACGCGTCCTCGCTCACGCTGGTGCGGTGCACGCAGGCCGACCTCGATGCCGGGCGCTGGGTTGCCGCCGACGCGCGGCTGCTGTCGGCGTCGCGCAGCGCTCTCCTCATCGCCGACGATGCGAGCCGTCGTGCGTGGCAGGCGGTCATCGCGCGTCTCGCGGCGCGGCGCGCCATCGACGCTGGGCGCTGGACGACATCCGCGCAGGCGGTGCTTCCACACGAAGAGGCGTTGCCGTGGGCCGGTCCGCTGGTGCGCGGCCTGTCGTCGGCGCGGGCGGCGTGGGCCGCGCAGGATGCGGCGCTGCTGGCACAGGCGCGGCGTGAACTCGACGTGCTGAATGGTCTCGCGCGCGATGTTGGTGCCGTCAGCGACGCCGAGTTAGCTCGGCTCGTCGTGCAGGGTGCGGTGGCGGGCGCGCAATACGAACGCGACGAGATGCAGTTGCTGATGGAGTCGGCCCGCGACGTCGCCACGCGGCTGGACGATGGTGACGAGCGTCGGGTGCGGGTGGTGTTGCCGCGGGAGCAACAGGCGGATCTGCTGCGAGTGACCGACCGTTACGCCGCCGCCGCCGAGATCTATCGCGAGATCCTGGCCGCGGAGCCTGCGCGCGTGCAGAGTCGTGTCGGCCTGGCCGACGCGTATCGGCGCCTGGGGTACGCGAAGGAAGCAGGCATCGCGCTCGACCAGGCGCGCGTGCTGTGGTCCGGCGCCGACCCCGAAGCCGCCGCCTTGTTGACGTCGGGACGGTAGGGGCGCCTCTCTCAGGCGCCCGACGTGCGAAGGCCGAAGGCCGATTGACGAAGGCCGACTGGTCCTGTGTCGTGGGCCGGGCTGGGGACAGCCGGCCCTACCTGTTGCTGACTGCTGTATCGAGAAACACCATGTCGGACGGGCTGCCCACGGCGGTGTACTGGCCCGTGAACGTCAAGGTGCCACGCCTCGCGTCGACGCGGAACGTCGCGACGTGGTCGGCACGCTGGTTCAGCGCGTACATGAAACGGCCGGTCGGATCGACGGCGAGGCTGCGCGGGTAATCGCCGCGCGTCCACTCGTCGGCCACGGCAGTCAACGTGCCGTCCTTCCCGATCGCGAAGATGGCGATGCTGTCGTGCAGGCGATTGGCGGCATACAGGTAGCGCCCGTCCTGCGACACGAGGATGCCCGAGCAGAAATTGCTGCCCGCGTACCCCTTCGGCAGCGTCGAGACCGTCTGGCGCGGCGTCAGGCCGCCGCGGGATCCGTCGTAGTCGAACACGATGACGGTCGAGCCCTCTTCCTGAATCGCATACAGCCACTTCTGGTTCGGATGGAACGCGAAGTGTCGAGCCCCGTCGCCTGGCGGCACTGCGACGCTCGGCTCGGCGGCTGGCGACAGCGTGCCGCGCGTGGCGTCGAACTCCCAGACGAAGATGCGATCGAGGCCGAGGTCGGGCGCGAGCACGAAGCGCCCGGCGGCGTCGGTCGCAATCATGTGCGCGTGCGGTGCGTCGTGGCCGCTCCACGCGAAGCTGCCCGGCGGTGCGCTCGTCGCCCGTCGCGGGCCGAGCGTGCCGGTCGTCTTCTTGACGTCGGTGGCGGCCGACAGTCGGCCGTCGCTGCCGATTGGCAACACCGCCACGGAGCCGCCGCCGTAGTTGGCCACGAACAGGTGCCGGCCGGCCGGATGGACGAACGCGTACGTCGGCCCGAGCCCACCTGAACTCACCGTATTGAGCAACGTCAGCTGACCCGTCGCGTGATCGACCTTGAACGCACTGACGCTGCCCGACGTGCGGTCGTCGACCTCGTCGGACGCATTGGTCGAGTAGAGGTAGGCGCTCCCGGCTCCAAAGGCGAGCGCGCTCGGACTCGTCGGGTGTTCGGCCACACCGACCGGCGTGAGGCCGCCGGTCATGCGATCGACGCGGAAGATATGAATCCCACGCCCGTTGTTGCTCGGCGGATCCGGCCGCGGCTTCGCGTCGGGCCGCGTCGTGTAGGTGCCCACGTACGCAAACAGCGGCGCGGACTGCTGCGCCGCACGCTGGCCGGCGCCCGCCATCACCGGCGCGGACACCGCAACACCAGCGGCCTGGGTGAGAAAGGCACGACGTGATGGAACAGGATTCGGCATGGCAGACAGACTACAGCCTGCGGCCTACAGCCTACCTGCAGGCCACTGCCGACTGCCGACTCGTCGCCTGCCGCTCCCTGAACCCTGCGCTCCTGTCTACCGTCGTTCGAGGTCGAGCAGACGCCGCTTCCGCTCGACGCCCCATCGGTAACCCGTCAGCGACGCATCGCTGCCGACCACGCGATGGCAGGGGACGAGCAACGACACCTTGTTGGTCGCGCAGGCGCGGGCGGTGGCGCGCACCGCCGACGGCTGGCCGATCATCGACGCCAGCTGCGCATACGACCGGGTCTCGCCGCGCGGAATCTCGCGCAACGCGCGCCATACGCGCTGCTGAAACGCGGTGCCTTGCAGGTCGAGCGGGACGTCCTCGCCAGCCTGGCCGCTGGCGACGGCCACGGCCGCGTCGACCCACTCGCGACGGACCTCGCCGCGAACCCGCGTGGCTCGGGGGAACTCGGCTTCCAGCGCCGAGGTGAGCGTGGGCTCGCCGTCACCGAGGTAGACGGCGCAGACGCCGTCGGCCGTCGCGGCAATCAGCAGCGTACCCAGCGGGGAGTCGGCGGTGGCCCAGGTGATGGTCACGCCAGCGCCGCCCCGACGGTACGCACCCGGCGTCATCCCGAGGCTCTCGGTGGCGCGCTCGTACAAACGCGACGACGAGCCGTAGCCGGCGGAGTAGAGCGCGTCGGTCACCTCGTCGCCTGCCAACAGGCGCTCGCGGAGGCGAGCCAGCTGACGGCCGCTGAGCAGCGCGCGCGGGCCGATCCCCAGCGTCGACTCGAGGCGCTTGCGGAAGTCGCCGGGCGTCAGGCCAATCGTTGCCGCCAGATGCTTGACGTCGGGCCGTCCGCCGTCGGCCAGCGCGGCGTCGAGCGCGTCGACGATGGCGCGCAACTGGCGGGCGTCCAGACGGGCGGTCGCGGTCGGCACGTCATCAGGATGACACCGAAGGCAGGCCCGGAAGCCGGCGGACCGGGCGTCCGCCGTGGTGGCGAACAATCGCACGTGCTCCGGCTTCGGCTGGCGGGCCGGGCAACCCGGCCGGCAGTAGATGCCGGTCGTGGTGACGCCGAAGATGAACCGTCCGGCCGCGGTGGCGTCGCGCTGCTGGAGCGCCTGCCAGGCATCCGGGTGCATCGGGAGCGAAGGGATGGACATCGACATGGCGACCATGAACCGGAGCATACTGATGCCCATTCATGGCCACTATCCGTTTTGGCGAGGCAATCGCGTGACCGCCTTCGAACTCTGCGGAACGCTCGCGCTGCCGTTCTGGGCGCTGATGGTCTTCCTGCCGACCTGGAGCGTCACCCGACGCATCATCGGCTCGCCGTGGATCGTGGCGCCCGCTGCCGTGATCTACCTGATTGTGCTGCTGCCGGTGGCCAACTTCGTGTTGCCCGAGGTGGCCAGCCCGGTGCAGGCGCGCATCATGCAACTGCTCGGTACGCCGACCGGGACGACGCTGGCGTGGGCGCATTTCATTGCGTTCGACCTGTTCGTCGGTCGCTGGATCTACTGCGACAGCCGCAGCCGCATGTATTCGCCGTGGTGGGTCTCGCCGATCCTCGTACTCACCCTGCTCGTCGGGCCGGTCGGACTGCTGCTGTATCTCGTCGCGCGCACGGTG
>DATJTM010000737.1:0-3485 GCA_035503395.1 Luteitalea sp. | reverse complement strand
AATGTCGCGTCCGACGTCCGTACCAGCTTCGGCATTGGCCCAGGCTTCGAGACGCGCGTGGTCTTCTCCCTCGACCATGAGGCCGGCCACGGCACGGACGGCCTGCCGACGGGCTGCGGCAGGTAGGCGCCCCATTCGGTTCGTGAAAGAGGTCAGCAACGCTTGGTCAGCTTCCAGCCGGTAGACATTGCTGACCGCTTCCTCGACGACTTCGGCGTCCGCCGACGTCAGTCCCTCGAGGAGACGGTCGACGTGCCCGGCATCGACGGGGGCATACCGCAGGAGCACGCGGTCCACGATCTGACGGACGAAGGGAGGCGCCGTGTTGGGTACCTTCGCGAAGCGCCTTACCACCCTGGCTGAGAGCGTCGGCATCTCGATCAGGTCGCCTGGACCGGCCCTGTCCAACAACGGCTCGAGCTTCCGCAGGATGTCCACCTTCGAGAACAGCTCCATGGCGATACCCTGCAGACGCGGCTCCGGATCATCCAGCAATGCCGTGATTTCTGACTCGAAGTCGTCGAGCGTGATCGTGTGCATGGCCGGCATGCCGTCGCCTGCGAACGACCCTGGCGTGTCTTTGTCGAATTCCGACTGTCCGATCGTCCAATCGACCACGAAGCGCAGGCCAGCGGCTCGGACGAGCGCATCCGGGTCGCGCAGTGCCTCGCGGACCTGCGGTGCCGCCTGCGCCGCGTCCTCCACACCTTTCACCAGCACCTCGAGCGCTCGCACGCGAGCCAGGGCCGGGGCGTTCGCCTTCAGATACGCCAGGCGCTGCTGGTGCCGGCCAATCGTCGCCTGAAGGCAGGTCCTGGTCGTGGCATCGGACTCCTGCGCGTGCCACAGCAGAAGGCTGTGCAGGATGCGCTCGTCGGCTTCCCATGATCCGATGTACTTGCAGCCGTGGCCTCGCATCGTCGGCGGCGCCGCCGCAAGCCGTTCGACGACGGCAGCGGCGGTGTCGACATCAGCGCGCACCCGCTCGATGCCCACGTACCAGCCGCCGCGCGCAGCTTCGTCGAGGCCCTTCGCTGCTTCGAAGATGAGGTCGACGTACGCAGCGTCGACGGGCGCGCCCATCAACAGCGCCTGAACTGCCGTACCACGTACGTCAGGATCAGGATCAGCGATCAGTGACTCGAGTCGACGCACTGAACGTTCCGTCAGGTACCCCTCCGGCGCCATCACCACGGTCATGGCGCCCCGCGCCCCCGCCACACACGCCGCGCGCACACGCGCCGGCATCAGCTCTCGGCCAGTCACCGCGGTGATCGCTGCGGCGCGAACCTTCGCATCGACGTCGTGCAGCCGACCATCGACGGCATCGGCAAGCAGTGCGAGATGCGCTGGCAACCCGGCGAAGTCGCCCGACAGACACCAATCGGGACCGACGCTGAACGAGGCGGGAGCCACATGGCTGAGGATCGCTCCCACAGCTGCCAGGCGGAGGGCCGGGTCGTCATCGGTCAGCGCCCGCTCGACGACCGGAGCCAGTGAGGGGTCGCTCCCGAGGGTCTCGAGCGTCCGCTCGAGCTCTGTCCGGCGTCGTTCACTGGCGGCATCTGCCGCTGGAATTTCCTGCGCGTGGCACGGGAAGGAAACGCCCACAAGCATCGACAGAGCGCACAACCTGACGATCGCGGTCAAAGCCGAGGACATCGCAATCGACTGAATCGGCCTCGTCCCGGTTGGCATGAGCATGTCATGCGAGCGGCTCGCGCTGTGCGTCCTCGGAGATCGTCAGGCCGAGACGAAGTCCACGGTCTGCCCCCAGGTCGGGGCCTGCGCGCCCTGGGCCGACGCGAAGGTCGGCAACCCGAGAAGTATCAGCTCGAACGCAAGACGGCAGATCGACTTCATATGAACAGCCTCGGCATCACTGCGCCACGGACAGCCCAAGCAGGCTCATCGAGCCGTCGGCGCACATCGCGCCCAGGGCCAGCGTGGTCGCAGGACTTCCGGCGTCCCATGTCAGCACCCACGCGATCCCTGGCGCCTGCCCCACCACATCGTCGAGGAACTCCGCCAGCGGTCGTGTGCGATCGTCAATCTGAACCTCGCGCTCCAGTCGACACGCGTCCGATGGAACGCCCCCTCCGACCACACCTGTGGCTGCGCCGTGTATCGCCACGCTCGGCACGATGAAGATGGCGCGTCCGACGGTCATCGTTGGATCCGCCGCGCGTACCGGCGTGGCGAGCACTTCCTCCACCTGTCGAGGCACCACGCGGCGCCGGGTCCGCCGGACCGCGGCTGCCCGCACCTCCAGGTCCGGCGACATCGCGGCCAATCGCTCGAGACTCGGTTCGTCGTCCCGACTGGTTGCACTCGGGGGCGACCAACGCAGGTCGCGGCGTTCCACGACCATTCCCATGGAGGCGCCGACGCGGAGTTCGTGTTGCACGACTGGAAACAGCTCGACGGCTGGCTGCTGGGACGCCACGAGACCGCGCTCTACCAGCACGAATACCAGTGCCGCCAACAGGTACCCGAGGCGCATGCGTCATTGGACACCGCGAGACCGGGATCGGCGAGCCACCGCCCAGGGCCTCGCAGTACAATCGGCGCCGGCCCTAGACGCCCCGGATGGCCACCGGCCTTGCGGTTCATCCGCAGGCACTTCGTCCGAAACACCGACGGCACCCGACATACCGAACCGCCCTGCGACGCGGAACGCGCCGCGCCTTCCTCCGTACCGAGACCGATGCCCGTACCGACCGAGAAATTGCTGGCTGCGAACCGCGGCGAGATTGCCATCCGGATCTTCCGCGCCGCCACCGAGCTGGGCCTGCGCACCGTCGCCATCTACGCCGAGGAAGACCGCTTCTCACGCCACCGCTTCAAGGCCGACGAGGCCTACCGCCTGCGCAAGGAGAAGGGACCGGTCGGGGCGTACCTCGACATCGAGGGCATCGTCCACCTGGCGAAGGAGAAAGGCTGCACCCTCGTCCATCCCGGCTCCGGGTTCCTGTCCGAGAACGCCGCCTTCGCTCGCGCCTGCCGCGAAGCCGGACTGAAGTTCGTCGGGCCCGATCCGGAGATGCTCGACACGATGGGCGACAAGGTGTCGGCCCGCGCCCTGGCCGCGCGCGTCAACGTGCCGACGCTGCCGGGCACCGAGGAACCGGTGACCGACCGGGCCGCGGCGGCGGCCATCGCGCGGCAGATCGGCTTCCCGCTGATCATCAAGGCCGCCTTTGGCGGCGGCGGTCGCGGCATGCGCGTCGTCCATAAGGAAGCGGACCTCACCACGCTCCTGGACCAGGCCCAGACCGAGGCCGCCAACGCCTTCGGCAATCCGGCCGTGTTCCTCGAGCGCTTCATCCCCCGGGCCCGGCACATCGAGGTGCAGGTGCTCGGCGACAGCCACGGCAACCTCGTCCACCTGCACGAGCGCGACTGCTCGGTGCAGCGGCGTCATCAGAAGGTGATCGAGATGGCGCCCGCCGTCGGGCTCGACGAGTCCGTGCGCGCCGAGTTGT
>DATJTM010000736.1:0-8229 GCA_035503395.1 Luteitalea sp. | reverse complement strand
CGGGGCGGGGACGTGTCCACCCGATGCGCGCTGGGTGGCCGGGTCCCGACCGTGGCCGGTCGGTATGGACCGGGAGACCGCACCGGCCTCGCTGCAGTGGCTCGCCGGGTCAGGCTACGTCGTGATGCGCGATCACGCGCGGGACGACTGGGCGATGTTCGACGTCGGCGACATCGCACACGGCGTTCCGACCGACGACCTCGCGTCCGCCGCACATGGCCACGCCGATCTGCTCGGATTCGAGTTGCTGGCGGCCGGTGCCCCGCGACTCATCGATCCGGGCTTCGTCACTTACAACGGCCCCGTCGCCTGGCATCGACATTTCCGCGACACGCACGCCCACAACGCGCTGGTCGTCGACGATCGGTCGCAAGCGACGTATCGCGGCCGACTCACGTGGTCGCACGGGGCGACGGCGCGGCTGACGCATGCCGTTGGCGGTGAGGTGTTCACCTATGTCGAAGGGGCGCACGATGCGTACGTCCGCGGCGACCTGCGTGTATCGCACGCGCGCGCCCTGCTGTGGGTACGGCCAGGCGTCTGGATCGTCATCGACCGGCTGACGGGGACCGGCACGCACGTCCTCGACCGCTTCTTTCATTTCGCACCAGGACAGGCCACCGCCCGGCCGCACGGTGCCCGCGGTGCCGAGGTGAATGGCGTCGCCCTGCGGGTCGACTGCCTCGAGGCCGACGTCGACTGCCGCCTCAGCACCGGCGCGCCGGAACCTGACGGTGGCTGGGTGGCCACCCACTACGAGGAGAAGGTGCCGGCGGCTGTCCTCCGAGCTCGCGTTCGCCGTGACGTGCCGACCACGCTGGTGACGCTCCTGGCTGCCGATGCCGGCGACGGCCCGCACTGGGACGTCACCTCGCCCACGCCCCGGCTCGTCTGGCCCGACGGTCGCGCGCTCGTCCTCCGTGGCGAGGACAGCGACGGCCAGGCACTTGAGAGCGACGCGCATTGCGCCGCGGTGCTCCTGGCGGCCGATGGCCGCCCGACAGCCGCGATCGGCATCGGTGCGACCCGGCTGGCCTGGTGCGGACGCACCTTGTACACTGCAACGTCGCCGACCGACGTGCTGCTCCATGAAGCGGGAGGCACCCTCGTGCCTGGTCCTGCACAGGTACTACGCTGATGCCTCCCGTCCGTGTTCTCCAGATCACCTCCTACCCGCCCCCTCGCGCTGGCTGGGGCGTGCGGGTCGAACACGTGCGTCGTCGCCTCGAGCGTGACGGCCACACGTGCGACGTCCTCAACATGGGTGCCAACCGGCGCATCAAGAGCCCGGACTACGTCGACGTCCAGGGCGGGAGTGACTACGCGCGCAAGGTCTGGCGGTTCGTCCGCCAGGGATACCTCGTGCACGCCCACCTGAACGGCGATTCTCCGAAGGGGCTCGTGCTGACCTTGCTGGCCCTGCTCCTCCAGTTGGCCGGTGGCCGACGCGCGGTCATCACGTTCCACGCAGGACCCTTGCAGAAGTACTTCCCGCAGGAGCGCAGCTGGCTGTTCGCGCCAAGCTACTGGCTCGTCTTCGCTCTGTCCTCGCACATCGTCTGCAACAGCGACGTCGTCAAGCAGCGCATCATGGGTTACGGGGTGCGTGCAGAGAAGATCTCCGCCATTCCAGCCTTCTCGCGGCAGTACCTGGAGTTCGAACGCGTCGCCCTCACGGACACCCTCGAGCGCTTCTTCGCGGACCGCGACCCGGTCATCTGTTCTTACGTGTTCTTTCGCACCGAGTTCTTCATCCCGGCGATGATCGACGCCGTGCAACGCCTCGTGCGGCAATTCCCCAATCTTGGCCTCGTCATCATGGGATCGGACAAGGACTCGGCGCCGACCGTCGAGCAGATCGCACGCCTCGGCCTGCAGGCCCACGTCCTGCTCGCCGGGGACCAGCCGCACGACCAGTTCCTGACGATCATGACCCGGTCACGACTGTACGTCCGCACTCCGCCAAAGGACGGCGTCTGCTCGTCGGTGCTCGAAGCGCTGGCGCTCGGCGTGCCCGTCGTGGGCAGCGCCAATGGCACGCGCCCACCGGGCGTGGTCACATTCACGCCCAATGATGCCGATGATCTGGCCATGAAAGTGGCGCATGTACTGACGCACGAGGCGGACGTCCGGGCCGGCCTGGTTCGCCCCGACATCCGCGACACCGTCGAGGACGAAGCCACACTGCTCGTCACCTGCGCGTCGCGTGGAGTCCGACGCTCATGAAAATCCTCTATCACCACCGCACGCTCGGCGACGGCGCCGAAGGCATCCATGTCGCGGAGATGGTCCGCGCCTTCCGGACGCTGGGGCACGAGGTGCGGCTGCTGTCGCTGATCGGTGAGACCACCAACGTCGCGACGCCGAAGCAACAGCGTTGGACCGCCGTGCGCCGGATGCTGCCGGGGGCCGCGTACGAACTCGCAGAGATCGGCTACAACGTGGCCGGTTACCTGGCCGTCTCGAAGGCGATCGCCGAGTTCAAGCCCGACCTCGTGTACGACCGCTACGTGAACTACAACTATTCGGCGGTCGCGGCCGCCCGCCGGGCCCGGCTGCCGGTGTTCGTCGAGGTGAACTCGCCTTACTCGTACCAGAAGCAGACCTTCGACGAGCGGTTGTACCTCGCGGGCGTGTCCCGACGATTCGAACGGACGATCTGCAGCAAGGCCAGCCGCGTGATCGTCGTGTCGACGCCGCTGAAGAAGTTCCTCGTGTCGATCGGCGTGCCGGCCGAGCGGGTCGTGGTGATGCCCAACGGCGCCGATCCTGATGCCTTCACCCCGAGCTTCGACGCCGGTCCGGTCCGCCAGCGACTCGGCGTCGCCGACGCCATCGTCGTGGGGTTCAGCGGCATCCTGCGACCGTGGCACGGGCTGGATCTCCTGGTCGAGTCGTTCGCCCGGCTGGCCGGCGCCGACCCGCGCCTGCACCTCCTGATCGTCGGCGATGGCCCGATTCGCCCGGAGCTCGAGCAGCAGATCGCCGCGCGCGGGTTGACCTCGCGCGTGACCATCACGGGACGCCTGCCGCATGCGCAGGTGCGCGAGTACGTGGCCGCCATGGACGTCGCGGTCAGTCCGCGGGCGACGTTCTACGCGTCGCCGATGAAGGTGCTCGAGTACATGGCGATGGGCAAGGCGATCGTGGCGCCCGACATGGACAATCTGCGCGACATCCTCACCGATGGCCAGGACGGTGTGCTGTTCACTGCCGAGAACGTCGACGCGCTGACCGCGGCCCTGGACCGCTTGGTGCGAGACGATGCGCTGCGCCGGGCGCTCGGCCTGGCGTCACGTCGCAAGATCGAGGACGAGCGGACCTGGCTGCACAACGCCCGGGAAGTCGTGCGGATGTACGAGCAGGTGGTACGCCCAGGCGGCCGCTGACGTCAGGCGGCCGCGAATGCTTCGCGGTACTCGGTCATGGTCATCCCGCGGAAGCCTCGTGCGGCCGACGCGAACACCACCTCCAGGTCGGCATACAACTCGTCGATCGCGCGCTCGGTCGGGAACGTGGGGCTGCCGCCTGGCATGAACTCCGACGAGTGCAGCATGAACTCGACGTGGGTCCACTGCTGCGCCTCCGCCAGGCGGAGCAGGCGCAGCATGTCGGCCCGGTTGCCGCCGCGTGGCCGCAACCACAGGCGTGCCGTCTGCAGCCGCGTCAGCGGTCCTCGCTGCAGCACGGCCGGCACCAGCGCCGACGCTCGCGGGTAGGCCCGGCGCGTCGTCATCGGCACCTGCAGGAGCGGGCTGTCGCCGGCCCGGTCGATCCGTTCGAGGTCCATGAAGTACGGTGAGGCCGGAAAGCTGCGGTAGTCGGTGCCGCCGGCGCCTTCCGGCACGCCCTTGGCGTGTTGCCACGAGATGCTGGGCGTGACCGAGCAGTCGCTGGTGTACCCGAGGTCGACCAGCAGTCGCGCGTAGCGTCGATCCATCGCCCACCGTCCGGCCCGATGGCTGCGCATCGGACGCTGGAAGGTCTCCTCGAGGAGGCTGGTGAGGACGGTCACCTTGTCGCGCATCACCTCGTCGGGATACTCGATGAGGAACGGTTGGTGGCGGAGGTCGTCACTGGTGAGCGGGACGAGTGGCGGCGAGTTCCAGGCATGCAGGTGCATCCCCACTTCCCCAGCCTGCCTCGTCAACACATCGCGGGCGAAGGCTTGGTACACCGGGCACATCGCCATCTCGTGGTTGGTCAACCACGTCGGCCGCAGCCCATGGCGCTCGCACAGCTGTTGGAATCGCGGCAGGAACGCCGAGTTGCGCGTCGTGATCTCGCGCGGGCGTCCCCAGAGGTTGTCGCCCTCGGTGTCGATGGTGATGAGGAACGGGATGCGAGCCGCGGCCGTCATCTCGCCCGGGACTCCATCCGATGCTTGATCTGCCTGGCCCGCGCCATCCCCTCGCGGAGGGCTTCGTACGACCAGTTCTTCAGGTCTCGGCGCGCCAGCCGGAGGCGGACAAGGTCCTGCGATCGTGAGGCCCAGGCATCCTTGTATTCCGAGTGCCCGCGCTTGAGGAAGTCGTACGTGGTGGCGCCGACGCTGATCGCGTGCTCGATCTCGTACCCGTGCATCAACACCCCGGGGCGCAGGTGGGTCTGGTCGGTCAGCCGGATCCCTGACTGATAGAAGAACACCTGCCCGCGGTAGAGGGTGTTGTAGATCGCGCCGAGCGGTCCGTCGGGCAGGTGCAGGATCCCGAGGCGCAGCCAGCCGCGCTGGAGCAGTCGCGGGAGCACGAGGCGGTGGAACGCCAATCGCTTGGGATGCTTGAACGCCCCTGGCTCGCCCTTGGCTTCCCACCGCGATTGGTGCAACGTCACTAACGTCTCGAAGGACTGCTGCCAGTCCTCGTCGGCGCCCACCGCGTGGTAAGTGCCCCCTTGCGCCTCGAAGTCGCGCCGGCCTCGCCGGATCTTGTACCGCAAGCCGCTGCCCAGCGACTCCAGCATCGCGTTCCAGGTCGGTGCCAGGTCGAGCACCGCTGCTGGCTCGCGCCGCTCTTCGGTCACCGCCAGTCGGCGAGCCGTCGCGACATCGACGATCGCCGTCGCCATCGGCGACGCACTCTGCATGTCCGGCAGGACCACCTCGTCCCACTCGCCTCGCAAGTCGCCCAGGACGACGTCGAGCACCGCCGCGGCGACGTCGTCCTCGCGACCGGCCAGCGCCGGCCAGCCGATGTAGTCCGAACAGATCGGCGCGCCACGTTCCTCACCCGAGGCCATCAGTTCCATCCGGCGCATCGACACGACGCGATAGTGCCGACGCGGCACGAGCCGCACGACGAGCGGCGCAGCGCCGATCAGGCGGCCGCCGTCGCGCACGAGGACGACGCGCAACTGGCGCGACGTGTCGCCGAACACTTCCCACCAGCTCTGCAGCCATGGCCAGGTCAACGTCACCGACGGATTGCCGCAACCGTCGAGGAGTTCCTGCCAGTCGGCGGCGCACGCCTCCCACTCTGCCGTCGTGGTGATGACTGTCGTCGTCATGAACCGATCACGTTCCCGAGATGTATCGCCGCACCTGCGGCGGGAGCCAGGCGCGGCGCCGGCCGCCGAGGCGGACGATGAAGAAGCGCGCCGCGCGCACGAAGCCGGCCCGCTCGATGGCCCGCAGCGACGCGGCATTGTCCGCGGCCACGTCGATCAACAACCGGCGATGCCCCGCCTGCACAGATCGACGTCTGACCTCATGGAGGGCCGCCGTGTTGAGTCCTCGCCCACGCAACGAGGCCAGCGTGAATGTCTTGTACACGTAGGCCGTCCCGGGGCCGATGACACACGGCGTTCCCGGGAACTCGCGCACCGACGTCCCGACCCAGAGGTAGGTGGCGGGCTGCCCGTCCAGCAGCCCGACGAGACACTGGTCGCCACGGCGGAGCCAGTTCCGTCCCTGAAGCGCAAGACGCGCCGGGAACTGGAAGGCCGGCACCGCCAGCCACCGATCGAACTCCTCCGCGGTCGCCCAGGTGAACGTCAGGGCGGCGGGCGTCTCTTCCACATCGGCCGCGTCAGGCGTCGCCTCCAGCAGGAGCACGGGCGTGACGGCGCCGAGACGACCCGCCATCGCCGACAGCAGGCCGCGCGCCCCGCCGTCCTGCCAGCGCGCGCGCAACCGGCGCGCCAGGTCACCGCTCACGCCGGAGCGCCTCGACCACGCGCACGAACTCGCCGCCCAGCCGCTCGCCGTGATAGCCCTCGATAGCGGCCTCGTCGGGCCTCGCCAGTGGCTCCTTCCGGATCACGGCGGCGAGCACGTCGGCCAGGCCGGAGGCGTCCTCGGGCCCCACCAAGACGCCAAGGCCGGTCTCGGTGACGACGTCTCCAACGGCACTCGGCTGCGGGGCGATCGCGATGATCGGCCGGCGGAGGCCGACGTACTCGTAGAGTTTGGCTGGCACCTGCAGGTCCGTGCCCTGCTGAAACAGCAGCAACGCATGCGAAGACGCCAGCATCCGCAGCGCGTCGGCGTGGGCGACGGGCTTGTGGAACGACACGTACGGTCCCAGGGCCATGTCGTCGACCATGCGGCGGGCTCCGAACCCGCCGGAGACGGCGCCGAGCAGCTGCACGTGGAGTTGGCCGGGGCGCAGTCGGCCGGTCGAGACCAGTCGCGCCAGGGCCTGGAACAGCACTGCGGGATTCCTCGCGCCATACAGCGTACCGGCATGGGTCAGCACTGCCGGTCCGTCGGGTGCGGGACTGTCGGCGGCGGCCGACGCCAGCACGTGCGGATCGAATCCGTTGGGTAGCGACACGAAGTGCGCAGGGGCCACGTCCGCATAATGCGCAACGAAATCCTCACGCATCCGTCTCGTATTGAGCAGGACCCGGGTCGCCCCGCGGACGACGCGCTGTTCGAGGCGGCGATGGACCCAGCCTTGCCAGGAGGTGGTGCGCTGCTCCAGGGCCCAGGGCGCCCGCGACCAGGGATCGCGGAAGTCGGCAATCCAGGGCACGCCGGTCTGTCGGTGCAGGCGGCCCGCGATGAGGTGCGCAGTGAATGGGGGCGCCGTCGACACGATCACGTCCGCCGGCTTGCTCGCCATCACGCGACGACCTGCGGCGACCCCGAGCCGGTACCACCCGATATCGCGATCTGGCAGTGACAGCAGGTCGGTGACGAGGCCCCGTACACCGCTGCCCGTGGCGGGGGCTGCGTTGTCCGGAGGCGATCCCGTCGGACGGCCAGCCGTCCCGCTGCTCGCGGCCGGGCGCTTGAACCGGCGCCGCCAGTCCGACAGTCGCTCGAGCGGCCGCCGCACCCAGGTCCGGACGATCTCGACCCGTTCGGGAACACGGTCCAGCAACGCCGCGTCGGTGGGCGTGCCCGGACGGTACGCCTCCGGCGAAATCGTGAGGACGGTGACGTCCCAGTCGGCCGCGTGCAGGTGCGACGCGAAGCGCAGGACGCGATGGGTCGCCGGGCCGCGGTCCGGCGGAAAGTGCGCCGTCACCAGCAGCGCGTGCGGCGTCCGCGGGCGACTCACGTGGTGCACGCCAGGGACGCGGCCTCGGGCTGCGTCTTCGCACCGTCGACGGCCACGGGCAGCGAGGCGACGTCGGCGTCGATGATGTTGACGAGACAGACGCCGAGGGCGGGGACCCAGTACATGATTTCGCCGTACGTGCGATTGATGAAGAAGCCACCGATGGCGATGCCGACGATCGCCGATTGCACGGCCACGCCTTCCATGTTGGTCCGGACGTCGACCGCCAGGTGGCGCGCGCGGTGAACGACGACGAACGTGCCGAAGAGGAACACGCAGAAGGAGACGAGCCCGGCAACGCCCCAGTCGGAGCCAACCCAGAGGAAGGTGTTGTGCACGGCGCGCTCGGCGCCGTCGTACGCCGCCACGACCTCCGGGATGTACACCGGACTCAGGATGTCGTACCCGCCGCCGCCAGCGCCGAGTGGGTAGTCCTTCATGAGCTCGAGTGCGCCCGCCCAGGATTTCAAACGCCCCTCCGACGAGCTGTCCCGCTCGTCGGCCACGAGCGTGGCTTGTCGTTCGAGGAACTCCGGATCGGCGAGAAACAGAAACGCCAGGGCGCCGGCGACCGACAGCGCGAGTAAGCCTCGACGTTGAGGACCGCGCGTCAGCAGGATGCCCGCAACCCCCATCCCGACCATCGCGAGGGTGGCGCCGCGGCTGTTGCACAGGATGATCGTGTTGACCACGAACGGGAAGCTGACGAGCGCGACCGCGCGCT
>DATJTM010000735.1:0-3696 GCA_035503395.1 Luteitalea sp. | reverse complement strand
GGTGGGCAGCGAAGGCGGCGTGTCGCTGATCTGGGAACCGGTGACGTCACCGGATCTGGCCGGCTATCTCGTGCTGCGCGGTGTCGAAGGCGAAGCGCTCAAGCCGGTCACCGCCACGCCGGTGGTCGAGACGACGTTCCGCGACACCACGACACAGGCCGGAGTGATGTACATCTACGCAGTGGTGGCGGTGGACAAGGCCACGCCCTCGAACGCGAGCCCGGAGAGCAACCGCGTGCGCGAGAGTGCGCGCTGATCATCGAACTCGGTAGGGCCGGCTCGCCGAGCCGGCCGCAACATGGGCGGCGCGGAACTCTGAACCCTCGTCGACGTGACGAGGGTAGGTCGAAGGCCGACGGCCGCATGCCGACGGCCGATATGGGTCGGGCCGACGCTCGACGACACGGAGGCTGAGCGGACGGAATGGCGAAGTTCTTCAGAACCAGCGACGGGTATGTCGTGGAGGACGGCGGGACGTTCCGTGCCGTCGAAGGTGAGCTGTTCGGCAATTGGTCGGCCGGGCGTGACGTCCCCGCGCCGTCGGTGCTGCTGGCCCCCGTGGTGCCCTCCAAGATCGTCTGCATCGGGCTGAACTACAAGGACCACGCCGCCGAGCAGGGCAAGCCGCTGCCGGCCGAGCCCTTGATCTTCCTCAAGCCTTCGACGGCGATCGTCGATCCCGGCGCGCCGGTCGTGCTGCCGCCCGGCGTCGGCCGTGTCGACTACGAATCGGAAGTCGCCCTGGTGATTGGCCGCCGCGCCACCCGCGTGGCCGAAGCGGAGGCGCTCGATTACGTGTTCGGGCTGACCTGCATGAACGACGTGACGGCGCGCGAGCTGCAGAAGAAGGACGGCCGCTACACCCGCGCCAAGGGCTTCGACACGTTCGCGCCGCTCGGGCCGTGCATCGCGACCGGCCTCGACGTCGGCGCGCTGGCCATCGAGGGGCTGCTCAACGGCGAGACCCGGCAGCAGTCGAGCACGCGCGAGCTGATCTTCCCCGTGGCGCACCTGATCGCGTACATCTCGCGCATCATGACCTTGTTGCCCGGTGACATCGTCTCGACCGGCACGCCGGCCGGCATCGGTCCGCTGGCGGCTGGCGACGAGATCATCGTGCGCGTCGAGGGGATAGGCGAACTCCGCAACCCGGTCGTCGCGGGCAACTGGTAGGACCCAGGCACGGACACCTCGACGAGGCGTCCGCAACAGCAGGGCCGGCGACAGGACCCGGCCATTACAGCGGGTGGGCTGCACGGCCCGCCGAAGCCATGCGGCGGCGGCGGCTCCGAGTCCGGCCCGGAGGGAAGGGACCCATGAAGTTCTTCGTCGACACCGGCAACATCGAAGACATCCGCCGGCTGCACGCGCTCGGCATCATCGACGGCGTCACCACCAACCCGTCGTTGATGGCCAAGGAGAGCCGCAAGCCGCACGACATCCTCAAGGAGATCTGCGATCTCGTCCAGGGCCCGGTGAGCGGCGAAGTCGTGGCCACCGACCTCGAGGGCATGCTCAAGGAAGGCCGTGAGCTGCGCGAGATCTCCGAGCACATCGTCGTCAAGGTGCCGTTCACGCCGGCCGGCGTGCAGGCGTGCAAGACGCTCACCGAGGAAGGCACGCGCGTCAACGTGACGCTGGTGTTCTCGGCCGCGCAGGCCCTGATTGCCGCCAAGGTCGGCGCCTACTTCGTGAGCCCGTTCGTCGGCCGCCTCGACGACATCGCCCACGACGGCATGGCGCTGATCGAGGACATCGTCGAGATCTACGACAACTACGAGTTCACCACGCAGGTCCTGGTGGCGAGCACGCGTGGTCCCCTGCACATCGTCGAAGCCGCCAAGCTGGGGGCCGACATCTGCACGTGCCCGCCGTCGGTCATCGAGTCGCTCTTCAAGCATCCGCTCACCGACATCGGCCTCGAGCGGTTCCTGAAGGACTGGGAGAAAGCGCAGAAGAAGTAGGTCATGCATCACGAGAGCCCGGCGGCACGGCTGGCCGCCCTCGAGCAGCGGGCCGAACTGGGGGGCGGTGCTGAGCGCATCGCCCGCCAGCACGAGGCAGGCAAGCTGACGGCCCGCGAGCGCGTCGAACGGCTCTTCGACCCCGGCACCTTCGAGGAGGTCGACAAGCTCGTCGTCCATCGCTGTCGCGACTTCGGCATGGAGGCGCAGCAGGTTCCGGGCGACGGCGTCGTGTGCGGCAGCGGCCTGGTCGACGGCCGCGTCGTCTATGCCTTCGCGCAGGACTTCACCGTCTTCGGCGGATCCCTGTCGGAGACCAACGCCGCCAAAATCTGCAAGGTGATGGATCAGGCGCTGAAGGTCGGCGCGCCGATCGTCGGGCTCAACGACTCGGGCGGGGCCCGCATCCAGGAAGGTGTCGCCTCGCTTGCGGGGTATGCCGACATCTTCCTGCGCAACACGCTCGCCTCGGGCGTGGTGCCGCAGATCTCGGCCATCCTCGGGCCTTGTGCTGGCGGCGCCGTCTACTCGCCGGCGATCACCGATTTCACCGTGATGGTGGAGTCGACCAGCTACATGTTCGTCACCGGTCCCGACGTCATCCGGACGGTGACCCACGAACACGTCAGCAAGGAAGAACTGGGCGGTGCGATGACGCACAACGCGCGCAGCGGCGTGGCCCACTTCGCCGTGCCCGACGACGATGCGGCGCTGGCACTGGTGCGCGATCTGCTGTCGTACCTGCCCTCCAACAACGTCGACGACCCGCCGGTCGTGCCGACCGCCGACCCCGCCGATCGCGACGTGCCCGAGCTCGACACGATCGTCCCGACGTCGCCCAACCAGCCGTACGACATGCACGAGGTCATCCGCGCCGTGGTCGACGACGGCGCGTTCCTCGAAGTGCAGCAGCACTACGCGCGCAACATCATCGTCGGCTTCGCGCGCATGGGTGGCCGCTCGGTCGGCATCGTCGCCAACCAGCCGGCCCACCTGGCCGGCACGCTCGACATCGATGCGTCGGTGAAGGGCGCCCGCTTCGTGCGGTGCTGCGACGCGTTCAACGTGCCGCTGGTGACCTTCGAGGACGTCCCCGGTTTCCTGCCCGGTACCGTGCAGGAGTTCGGCGGCATCATCCGGCACGGCGCCAAGCTGCTGTTCGCCTACGCGGAGGCGACCGTGCCGAAGATCACGGTGATCACCCGCAAGGCGTATGGCGGTGCGTATTGCGTGATGTCGAGCAAGCACCTGCGCACCGACGTCAATCTCGCGTGGCCGACCGCCGAACTCGCCGTGATGGGTCCCGAGGGCGCCGTCAACATCCTCTACAAGCGCGAGATCGAGTCGGCCGCCGACCCGGCTGGCCTGCGTGCGTCGAAGGTCGAGGAGTTCCGCGAGGCATTCGCGAATCCCTACGTGGCAGCGACGCGTGGCTTCCTCGACGAAGTGATTGCGCCGCACACCACCCGCGCCCGGATCTGCCGCGCCCTCGAGCGCCTGCAGGGCAAGCGTGAGACGCTGCCGCCGAAGAAGCACGGGAACATACCTCTGTAGACGGGATACGGGATACGGGTACCGGGTACGGGGTACGGGGTGGTCCAAACCGGTTAGATCGGTAACAGAGTGGACCGGATACATGGGTGACAGGTGTGATGGGGCACGGAGGGAGACCGACCGATGCCTTGGAGCCAAACCTGCGCCATGGATCAGCGAGTGGCTTTGGTGGCCGATT
>DATJTM010000734.1:0-2898 GCA_035503395.1 Luteitalea sp. | reverse complement strand
CTGCGGCCGCCCCGCAAGATCACGTGCGTGTCGGCGTTGCCGGTGGTCTGGAAGATGGCCGACACGCCCTGCTTGGTGACCGACGGGAACAGGTGCGGCGAGCGCGCCGACAGCACCGCGTCGACGGCGATCTGCGTGGTGCCGTCAGTGCCGTTCTTGAACCCGACCGGCATCGACAGGCCCGACGCGAGCTCCCGATGCACCTGGCTCTCCGTGGTGCGGGCGCCAATCGCGACCCAGGACGTCAGGTCGGCGATGTGCTGCGGCAGCTGAGTGTCGAGGAACTCGCAGGCGGCCGGCAGCCCGAGGTCGTTGACATCCAGCAGCAGCTGACGCGCGAGCCGCAGGCCCTTGTTGATGTGGAAACTCTCGTCGAGGTCCGGATCATTGACCAGACCCTTCCAGCCCACCGACGTGCGCGGCTTCTCGAAGTAGCACCGCATCACGGTGATCAGCTGATCCTTGTACCGCTGCGCGATCGGCAGCAGGCGCTCGGCGTACTCGAGGGCGGCGCCGGTGTCGTGGACCGAGCAGGGTCCGACGATGACGACCAGGCGGGGGTCGTGCCCGTTCAGCGCGTCGGCAATCGCCTGCCGGCTGTTGGCCACCACGTTCGAGGCGCGTTCGGTGACGGGCAGTTCCTCGAGCAGGATGGCGGGCGGCAGCAGCGGCCGCACCTGGGTGATGCGTAGGTCGTCGTTCCGGCGGAACATGGCACCCGCCAGAGTACCGTAACGCCCCTCCGGCGAGGAGGGGTGGAGGGTCATAACGCCCGGGGACGAGCGTCAGCGAGACCGCCTACGGCCATACGGCCTACAGCCTACCTGGGGGCAAGCGGCGGCCCCCAGAAGCAGAGCGGACGGCCCGGCGGGCCGTCCCTACCGAATTGCAAGCGCACGTCCTCGCCACCGTACCCGGAACCCGGTACCCCGTACCCCGTCCCCCGTACCCCGTGTGTCCGTTGTCCGGTTCCCGGCTGCCGGCTGCCGGGTTGCCGGTTCCCGGTTGCCGCCCCTCTGACTTCTGACTTTCGACTTCTGACTTTCTACTTCTCGGAATCCAACGCGGCCATGTGGTGGCGGTCGTAGCGGGTGCCGGCCGCGGCGTCGGCCGGGACGGCCTCTTCCAGGCGCGCCAGGTCGGCGGCGTCGAGCCGCACGTCCAGGGATCCGAGCGATTCGGCCAGCTGCGCTCGCGTCCGCGCCCCAATCACCGGCACCACCCACGGCTGCCGCGCCAGCACCCACGCGATCGCCAGCTGCGACGACGACACACCGCGCTCCGCGGCCAGCGCCGTCAGGGTGGCGACCAGCGGCTGGTTGCGGGCCCCGTTCTCGCCCTCGAACCGCGGCAGGTGTGCGCGGTAGTCGCCCGGACCGCTGGGCCGTGAGCCACTGAGCAGGCCGCGCGACAACACGCCGTACGCCGTCGCGCCGATGCCGCCCTCCTGCAACGCCGGGAAGATGCGGGTCTCCGGGTCGCGGCTGATCAGCGAGTACTCGATCTGCAGGTCCACGACCGGATGGACCCTGGCGGCGCGCTGAATCGTGTCCACGCCCACCTCGGACAAACCGATGTGCCGCACGTAGCCGGCCGTCACCAGTTCAGCGAGCGCTCCCATCGTCTCCTCGATCGGCACCTGCGGATCGAGGCGGGCCGGCCGGTAGACGTCCACGTAGTCGACGCCGAGCCGCACCAGCGAATACGCGAGGAAGTTGCGGAGGGCCGCCGGCCGCGTGTCGACGCCCGACCAGCCGCCACCGGGCGCGCGCAGGGTGCCGAACTTCACCGACAGCTGCACCTGGTCGCGTCGTCCCTTGATCGCCCGGCCGACCAGCAGCTCGTTGTGGCCCATGCCGTAGAAGTCGCCGGTGTCGAGCAGGGTGACGCCGGCGTCGATCGCCGCCTGGATGGTGGCGACGCTCTCCTGCTCGTCGGCGGGACCATACATGCCCGACATGCCCATGCAGCCGAGCGCAATCGGAAACACCTGCGGACCGGTCGTGCCAAGCTGTCGTGAAGTGGTGGTGGTCATGTCCCGACGATAGGCATGACGGGCGGCCTCGACAAGACGGCACTTCGCAGTGCCTCAGGCACCGGAGCGTAACCATGCAGGATCCCGAGGGAAATCCCTCGTCGCCGGACACCGAGGCACGCGTGCGCGCAGTGCTCGAGCGGGTGGCTGACCGCTGGACCTTGCTCGTCGTGGACGCACTCGAGGACGGCGCACCCACCCGCTTCACCCGCATTCGCGACCGGATTCCTGGAATCAGTCAGCGGATGCTGACGCATACGCTGCGCCAGCTGGAGCGCGACGGCCTGATCGTCCGCACCGTCCATCCTGTGGTGCCACCGCGCGTCGAGTACACGCTGACGCCGCTCGGATTCACGCTCGGCGCGGCGCTCTGTGGCGTCTGGGAATGGGTCGAACAGCACGCGGCCACGGTGGACGCCTCGCGCCGGGCCTACGACGAACGGCTGGTCAGCGAGGCCGCACCGCGGGACGGAGCGACATCAACCGCGTCGCCCCACTCGCCGGCCGTCGTCCCCCGATCCACTCCACGTGACTGAACGGCATCGTCGGCCAGAGTCGCTCGGTCATCACGACCTCGCCGTCGAGCGCGAAGACCTCGACGATGGTGCGATCGAACACGACGCGAACCGGCACTTGCGCCGAGGCGCGCAGCGGGGCGACGTGACGCTCGGCGTACCCCGGTGGTGACGCACCGAGCCGCGAGTTGCGGCGATCGATCGACAGTTCGCGACGGTCGCCGCTGACGGCAATCAGGACCTCTTCGCCCGCGTCGTTGCTGAGACGCAGCCCCGTGTCGGTGCTGTCCTGGGCAGTCACGACGAAGGACACGTCGGCGGTCTGAGGCAGCGGTGTCCGTTCGCGGA
>DATJTM010000733.1:0-7454 GCA_035503395.1 Luteitalea sp. | reverse complement strand
CACGCTCGCCAACGATGAGCAGGCCACCTTCGGGCGCCTCGACGCCGATGGTGCGCTGGTCGTCCGAGAGGCTGATCGAGGTGACGCGCGCCGTCGTCGTCGGCGCCTGAGCCGGGTGTTCCTCGAGCCAAGCCTCTCGGGCCGGGTCGAACGCCCGCGTATGCATCGCGGATGCATGCTGGTCGCGGTGACCGAGATTCACACGCTCGACGAACCAGGCACGCGGGCGAGCATGCGGGTTGCGATAGACGTTGAGATCGCGCGCGTGGACCAGCGTGGCCTCCCCGAATCGAGCCGGCGCATCGGCAAACGTGCGGAACCACAACGATCGCGCGTCCGACTGTCCATCGATAGCGAGTGTGGTGCCCAGCGGCGATGGCGAACCGGTCGCCCAGAACGTCGCGCCCTCACCGGGGCGCGTGCCTTCGCTGCGCACCGTGAGCGTGATGCGCCTGCCGGCCGAATCCTCGATGGGCGGCCACGTGAGTCGCCACCACTGGTTGTTCGGCAGCTCGGCTTGCACAACACGACCTTCGGCGAACACACGCCCGGCCTCGTCGGCGACCGACCATACCCAATACCCGGCGTTGACGCGCCCATAGGTTGCCGTCAGCAAATCGATACCGCGCAGCCCGCCGGAGCGGACCGGCACCGTGAAGACCACGGCCTGATCGTTGCCCAGCGGTCCGAGCGGCACGTAGCCACCGGTTCGCGGTGCCGCATCGACCGGCGCCGTCACCACGTAGCGCGCGCCCAGCACTCCCAGCATGCGTAAGTCGAGACTGTCGCGCTGGAGGCCGACGTAGGTCCAGCCGGGCGGCGCCGCCGCCGGCAGGTCGGGGCGCGGCATCTGCGCGATGCGCATGTACGCCTGGTAGTCGCGGTCGCCGTGGAAGTCGAAGCCGGTGACCGCCGACAGGCCGAACAGGCTCCACACGTGCCCTTCGACGAGCTCGGACGCGCCGTCCACCGGCGCGATCCGCGCGTCGGCCGACTGCGCCTGCAGCCACTCGAGTGACGGCGTCAGCGGGTAGTAGCGGTCGCGCGGCACGCTCGGGTTGAAGCGGCGATGTGCCTGCACCAGGTCGACGGCCACGAGCGCGGCGAGGATCAGGCCCGCACCCGTCCGGACGCGCCGGCTGCCGCTCCACGCGCAGGCCACGAGGCAGATGAGAGTCGCAGTCGCGAGCAGGGCGAAGCGCAGCAGCTGCAGCCGTTCGAAGCCCTGAAGGTTCCGCGCCCGGATGTCCGGCAGGAACGTGGCCAGGGCAGCTGCCGAGACGGCCGCGAGCACGATGCCGATGGCGACCGGTCCCGCCAGCTGCCAGAGGCGTCGACGCCGGTCAGGCTCCGTCAGCAGCGCATGCAGGCCGAGACCCGCGAGCACCGCCACACCACAGGCCGCGAGCGCGTACCACCGGAACGGATTCGACTGCGCCTGGCCTGGCAGCACGAGCAGCCAGCGGCCCGGGTATCCGCCGTACGCCCGCGTCAACCCGATCAGCGTGACGACGGCGAAGCACCAGCGGACCAGTGACAACGATCGCGGCAGGCGGGCGGCGAGCCCGAGGCCGGCGAGCAATGCCACCACCACGCCCAGATAGGCGATGTGCTCGGGGTAGTTGGCGGAGGCATCGGGATGCCACCAGTTCCCGCGCACAGGGGATCCCCAGAAGTCGGGGAGCGCGAGTGTCGCGAGGTTCGGCCACGGCGCGCCCTCGGGCGACACCACGCGGACACCGGCTGGGGAGTCTCGCAACGAGGCGAGCATCGGCACCAGCGCCACCGCGCCGATACACAACCCGAGGACACCGCCCGCGGCGAGTGCCGTCAGGGCACGCGGCACGGGCACGACGGCCGCGGTGCCGTCGACGGCATCGCGCCGCGCGATCCAGAGTTCGACCAGGCCATAGACGCCTGCGGCGAACAGGCACACCAGCGTCGTCGCCATGTACGAGCCGAGGAACAGGACGCCGAGCGCGACCGCGAGACCAGCCACGTCGAGCCACCCCGCCGATCGCACGCAACGGCGAACCTGACGCAGTACCAGCGGCAGCCACGCCGCCACCGTCGGCATCGGCGCGCTGAGCCACGTGAGGAAGTGGCCGTTCAGGCCGAAGGCGATGCCCCCGACCGCGGCCGCGACAGGATGGACGCCGAGCTCGCGCAGGAACAACCACATCGCCACGGCCGCCACCAGCAGTCGGAGCGGGCCGTACCAGTTGACGGCGTCAGCGGCCGGCAGCAGATAGAAGGGGAGGCTGAACGGCGAGAATGCGCGCCCGACGTCGAGGCCCTGGAAAAACCCCGGCACGCCGGCGAGGCGCGTGTCGTCGTAGTCGGGGAATTCGCCGTCACGCAGCCGCGCGAAATGCGAGGCCATCAACGGCTGGTGGTAGAACGCCTCGTCGGATCGCGTAGGGTTGACGGCCGTCTCGCGTGGCGCGTCGTAGGACCACGGGTAGAAGTCGAAGACGAGATCGGCCGGCGAGAACACTTCGCCGCGGCGCCACTCCTTCTCGAAGAGCCCGAGGAGCGCGATGACCATCACGACCAGCAGCGGCAGGATGGGCGCCCGGACGAGTCCGAACCCGCGTCGTGCCGCGGGCGCGTGACCGGGCGCCGTCACCGTCGCGCCACCAGGGCGAACTGCGATGCCGCGCGGCGCAGCCCGGGAATCGCGAGCCAGGCGCGGTCGAATCCGAAAACCGTCTGCCAGAACACGCGCGATTCGGTTCGCAGGAGCCAGGGCAGCGGTCCGCCGATCACGTCGATGTAGTCGATCTGCACGTCGCGAAAGCCGGCCTCGCGCGCTTCCGCCTCGATCACGCGCGGGTCCATCGACGCTTCCTGTTCGGCGTGGACGGTGCTGCGTCGCCGGAACCAGGCCTCGAGCACGCGGCGGAGCAGCCCGCGCGCATTCGGGTCGCGTACGTAGAGGTGGCCACCCTGGGCCAGCCACTCGTGTGTCCTCGCCAGCAACATCCGTCGCTGCTCGGGCAGGAAGTGATGGAACACGCCCATCGCGTAGATCACGTCGAACTGCCTCGGCGCGAACGCCTGTGCATCGATCGCGGCGGCGACGACGTCGACGTTGGTCACACCGGCTTCACGCAAGCGCTGCCGCGCCGCGTCGGCTGCAGTCTCGGACAATTCGACCGCGACGATGTGGCCGACCGACGAGGCGAGGGCGAGTTCATAGTCGCCGAGGCCGGCCCCGATCGACAGCACCCGCATGTCGGCGCGCAGGGGTACGCGTCGCCGGAACGCCGCGACGTTCCACGCCACGAGTTGCCGGAATCCCTCGCGCTCGAAGAACCGTTCGCGCAGCGCCCGCGTATACCACGCGTTCTCGTGCTCGCGTTCCTGTTCGACGATCCCATCGGGCGCGCTCACGCCGGCACCCCCCGCGACGTCCACCAGCCGCGATGCCACTCGAACGCCGCGGTGAGCCCGAGCGCGATCGCGCCGGGCCAATGCCGGAGCGGTGTGGTCGACCAGAGCACGCCGAGGGCGCCGAACAGCAGCACGCCGTCGAACGCACCGATGGCGCCGTGCGCCGCCGGTATCAGCCAGAACACCTGGAGCGCAACGAGCGTGGCGAGCACGACCGGGACGAAGTCGACGGCGCGACGGCGACCGTGCAGCCGCACGAGCCGGCGCTCGGCGTCGCCGTAGCGCCGCATCATCCGGCGGAACCAGGCCATGGTCCCGGGCCGGTGGTGGTGCACGATCGCCCACGGCACGTAGTAGAACGTCGCGCCCGCTGCGGCCAACCGCAGATCGAGGTCGACGTCTTCACCCGGCCACAGGCCCGGCCGGAAGCCACCCACGGCCTTCAACGCCTCGGTGCGGTACGCACTGCAGCAACTGGCGTTGTGCTTGACGAACCGCGGCCGCTCGTCGCCGCGCGTGTAGTCGGCAAGCACGGAGGCGGCGCGAAAGAACGCCTCGAGCGCCGATCCGAGCAACGGCGATTCGGGCGGGAACACGTTCACCTGCGTGCCCCCGATGCCGGTGGCGCCCGACGAATCGAGACCCTCGGCCAGCGATCGCACCCAGCGTGGATCGGCGACGCAATCGCCATCGGTGAACGCCACGATGGCGCCGCGGGCGACGTCGATGCCGAGGTTGCGTGCGGCCGACGCGCCGACGGGCGGCGTCTGGATCACGCGCACGCCTGCATCGCGCGCAATCGTCGCTGTCGCGTCGGTCGACCCATCGTCGACGACGATTACCTCGACCGCCGGATAGTCCTGCGCGGCCAGCGCCGCCAGGCACGACGGCAGCGTCACGGCGCTGTCGCGGGCGGCGACCACGACGCTCACCAGCGGCGTATCGTCGACGCCGATCACGACCGCCTCGCCCGTCGCCGTGCGCGGCGAATCGCCAGCACGTTGCGCATCGTCATGCCGGCTCTGACCGGCCCCCATCGCTTGATGGCTTCGACGTCGCCTTCCTTGACGCCGAGCCGCAGCGCCGTGCGCTTGAGCCAGCGGGTCGCCTTGAAGCTGTCCTGCATGTGGGCGCGGAAGGCGACCACTTCCTGGGCGCGGTCCGCAGCGAACTCTGGTGCCGCCGCCCAGCGTCGCAAGGGTTCGACGACGCGATCCCACGTCATCGACGCGGCGACACGCCCGAGGCTCTCGCGCGCCGCCGTTCGCGCCGCATTGTCGTCGAGCAAGGTCTCGATCGCGTCCGCGAGTGCGCTGGCGTCGTCGGGTGGTACCGCACGACCGAGGCCTTCGCGCGTGACGAGATCGCCGAAGTGATCACCCGACGTGCAGACGATCGGCAGCCGCGCCCACAGGTAGTCCAGCATGCGGGTCCGGAACGAATAGCGCGTCTCGAGATGCGTGTGGTGCGTGCTGACGCCGAGGTCGGCTTCCGTCAGGTACAGCGCGCGCTCGTCGTACGGTACCCAGTCGTTGAAGATGACGTGCGTGCCGGCGACGCCGAGCTGCTCGGCCAGCTCGCGCGAGCGTGCGACGACGGCCATCGGCTTCACCTGGGGGTTCGGATGGCGCACGCCCATGAAGAACAGCTTCACGTCGCGGCGCTTCTGCGCGATGTGCGCCACGGCGCGGATCAGCGTCTCCGGATCCTGCCAGTCCAGCAACGACCCGCCCCAGAGCAGCACGCGATCGGTCGACGCGATCGCCGGATGTACGCCCTTCAGCACACCGGCCGGCAGACCGCGTTCCACACGGCTGCGACGAGCCCGCTCCGCAGCCTCCTCCACGGGCTCCGACGGCAACCCGAACGGCACCACGTCGATCAGCGTGCGCAGGTCGGCGTCACGCGACAGCGTCCTGAGGTTGACGCGTCCGGCCGTGTGCAGCGTGCCGATCCAGAAATCCCGCTGACGTTCGCTGGCGCACAGGAAGAAGTCCGCCTGCTGCAACTGCGCGTTCTGCACGGCGAGGATCGACGCCGCCTCGTGTTCGAGGCTGGCCGGCGCGGTTCCGGCCGCGCGCGCCTGTTCGAGGTGCTCGATCGTGAAGGGGCAATACACGTCGGCGACGATCGGGCAGACGAGGCTGCCCAAGAACGGGAACGACGTCAGCGCGAAACCCTGCACGACGAGGGCGTCGGCGGTTTCGGCCTGTGCTTTCAGCGCAGTGGGCGTGCCGGGATCGAACGGCACCAGCGCAACGCGGTCGTCGCGCACTTCGACCGGCGCCGGAGCGACGACGGTGACGCGCGCCGTGCGACTGAGCGCACGTGCCATCTCGAGCACGCGGATGGCCGGCCCCGACATGTTCGTGCGCAGTGCTTCGTGCGTGAGCAGCACGATGTGCGGGCGGATGCCGAGGCGAGCCCGCAGCCCGAGCAGGTCGATCAGCGACTTCTGCGCGGCGCGATACGAGCGTCGGCCATCGAGTTCGTCGAAGGGCCTGCCCAGATACGGCAGCAGCTCGCTGTCGGGGACGCGTCGTCGCGTCTGCTGCTCTGCGTGCAGGTCGAGCAGTCGCGGCATGTCCTGGAGCGTCGCGCCGATCGCGGCCAGCTCCGGCATCGGGATGCGTGCGAGCAGGCGACCCGGTCGCGCCGACGTGCCATCGAGATCGTAGATGCTGGACGACGCGGCGGGGCGGTTGTTCGACGCCAGCCAGTGACGTAGTGCCTGACGCAACGGACCGCGCAGCCACACGGTGTCCTGTGCCACGCGCAGCGCCGCGAGCATGAGGATCGCCGGCAGCACGTGCGGCAGCGTCCGGTCGTCGTAGTTGCGCAGCGCGATCCACAACGCGTTGCGCGCCAGCACGAAGCGCTTGTGGGCGGCCGGCTGTGTCGACACCGTCGCCCCGTGCTTGTGGTACGCGACCGCGTCGGTCACCGTCCGGATCGCGTGACCGGCCATGCGGAGCCGCCATCCGAGGTCGACGTCGTCGTAGTAGGCAAACAGCGCCGGGTCGAAGCCGCCGGCCTCGTCGTACGCAAGTCGCGTGACGGCGAAGGCGCCGCCGTTCGGGAAGAACGAGTCGGCGAGTGCCGTGCCCGGCGTGAAGGTCTCGCCGTAATGCTCCTGGTAGCCGCGTGCTTCGAAGCTGGCCGAGCCGCGCACGAAGTCGATGCGCGTGCTGTCCCAGCTCATGACGCGCGCGGCAGCGCAGGCCGTCCGGCCGTCGAGTCCATCGACCAGGCGCGTGATGAACGTCGGCTCGAACTTCATGTCGTTGTTCACGAACACGAAGACGTCGCCGGTCGCCGCCGCGACACCCGCTTCGTTGCCGCCCGTGAAGCCGCGATTCTCCGGTAGCGCGACCACGCGCACTTCGGGGAAGCGCTCGGCGAGGAAGGCGGCGCTGCCGTCGGTCGATCCGTTGTCGACGCAGATGCGCTCGAGCAGGTCCGGCGGATAGTCGCTCTCACGCAGAGACGCGAAGCACGCCTCGAGATGTTCGCGGCCGTTCCAGTTGACGACGATGACCGACACGCGCGGGCGGGTCAGCGGCAGGCCGGAGGACACCGGAACGCTTGAAGGTGCAACCGGCTCCACGGGTGAAGCCGGCGTCACAGGATGTTCAGGTAGGGCCGGCTGTCCCAGCCCGGCCCGATCGTGCGCATCCTGTGCGTGCCGCGCGGCGACCAGCGCCGGCAGTTCGTGCGCAAAGGCGACGAGTGCCGCGAGTGGCACGGCCGTTGCGGCCTCGTCGGTCGGCCAGAGTGCCTCCGGCGGCGGTCCGCCCAGACTCGTGCGCACGCGCGTGGCCAGCGACGTGCGACCCCAGTCGCCGCCGAACTTCACGCGCAGGGCATCGACGCCGGTGGCGCGCCAGGCGGCGGCGAGCAGTGACGTCAGCTGCACCGCCAGCTCCGGGCCGACGGTGTCGGCCGGCGCGTGGGTGGCGATCAGACGCAACGCAGCGCGCCATTGCAGGAACGCATCGATCTCCGGAGGATGGGGATACGAAGCGACCGTGACCGGCACGGCACGTGGCCGCCACGCA
>DATJTM010000732.1:0-3151 GCA_035503395.1 Luteitalea sp. | reverse complement strand
ACGTACGCCAAGCCACGCCTTGCCGCGCGGAAGCGTCCACCGCGGGATCGACCATCGCTGCATCGGACGAAGGCGCGGCGTCAGCCCCGGTCGTCGCGTCGGTCTCTGTCGCGGCATCGACGCTGCCAGCATCCAGCGGCGCCGCCCCGGAGTCCGTGGCCGCGTCGGCACTGGCATCCTGACTACCACTGTCGAGGCTCTGGCCCGCGTCGACCGCCGTTCCCGAGTCGAGGCGCACGCCCGAATCTTGCGGCGAAGCGCCCGCGTCGACGGGAGGCGTTCCCGAGTCGACCGGAGGTGGCGCACCCGAGTCGACTGGGGGCGGCGTGCCCGCATCCACTGGCGGCGGCGTGCCTGCATCGACCGGAACGGTTCCGCTCACGCGCACGCTGACCGCGTCGGCGATGCTGGTGGCGAGGCCGTCGTTCACGCGCAACTCGAACGTCAACGTCGCGCCGGACGCAGACGCCGGCACCGTGAACGAAGGTGTGGCGGTGGTCGCCCCGGAGAGAGTCACCGCAGGTCCCTCTGCCTGGCGCCAAGAGTAGGTAAGGGACCGTCCGCTCGGAGGCAGGCTGCCGCTCCCGCTCAACTGCACGCCGCCATTCACGGGAGCAGTCTGGTCGAGGCCTGCATTCGGTACTGGCCCATCGCTGCTCGCCACGCGATCCGTGCGCGCGGTGCCCGTGATGCGGCGCGGAAAGAAGAACTCGTCCTTGTGGACGAACGTGCTTATCTGTCCCTCGTCGCGCAGTCCCGTGAAGCCGCCCTGCGTATCGTGCGCGTCGATGGCCCTGGCCTTCAAGTTCTGCGCCCAGTCCGCGAGCTGCATGGCGAGCGGGACATCGAGGCTCTCGCGCTCGGCCCAGACGTAGCCGATCTGCAGGATATCGGGCTTCGTCAACAACTGCGGAGGCTCACTGAAAAAGGTCGTCGCATTGGGCGCCAGAGGCCAAACGTAAGGGTGCGCGGTGGAGTCCCAGACCAAACCGTAGTGGACGATCGGGTTGTAGCCTGCAGCAGCCCTTCGTACTGCGACCGCGTCGGTCACGAACATCGCGGTCGACGAGTGATCCGGATGCATGTCGTCCGGCGACACCACGAAGATGTCGGTGGGCGCACGCGTCTGGAGGATGTGGACGAGGTCGGCGTTGACGTTGTTGCCGTTTACCGCGACGGGTGCACCAGTACGTATCTGGCTGTACGGAACGCTGCCGGGGCGCGTGTACGTCGTGGTGCTTTGCGCGATGCCTGCTGGAGGCGTGAAGGCTCCGGCCGGATTGCCGTAGAGCCCCTGGAGACTTCCGTCTGGGTAGCCGAGAAAGAGCAGATGATCGGCGGGGACGCCCAGCAAGTTCTGAGCGTCCACGGCTTCGTTCGCGCGGCGCACGCCCCACTGCGTCGCGGTCGTGGTGCCCGAGGCGAAGTAGTCGCCGTTGGTCATGTAGGCGACCCAAACCACCGTCCCGGCCTGCCGCGCGCGGTAGATCACGCCCGCGGCCGTGATGATGTCGTCGTCCGGATGCGGAGCGACGACCAAGATGTCGGCGCGCGCGCGGCTCTCCACCGCGATCTGTGCAGCGAGCGACGCGGCAGAAGCCAAGAGCGCGGCCGCGAGGCGAGGAAACCGACTGCCGTTCATACTCACGAACTCCTCATGTTCGCCGCTCTGGCGTCCCGGTGGTGCCGCGCACGACGACGAATGAACAGCGCCGAGAGCGCTCCCAGAAGCACGATCCCGAGCTGTGACTGTGCGGACGACCCAGCTTCAGTGATGGAGCAGCCCGAGTCCTTGCGTCCCTTCGCCCCCTGCCCTGCGTCGCCGGTGAGCACATCGTCGATGTCCTGGTCGAGGTCGTCGTCGTCAGAGCTGCCAGCCTCGGGAGCCGCGCCAGAAGTGCCATCGCCGCTCGTTCCGGCATCCGCGCTCGCAGCGGCGGCATCGGCCATCTGAGTCGCTGCGTCGCTGCCCTCGGAGCCGGCGTCAAGTACCACCGAGGTGCCGCCGTCTGCGGGCGCTCCGCTGTCGATCGCGCCGCCGTCTTGGTTGCCGCTGTCGGTGGCGCCGCCATCTTGCGTGCCGCTGTCGCTGCCAGAGTCCAACCCCGAATCGCTGCCGGAGTCCACGCCGGCGTCCGTACCTGCATCGCGTGCGCCCGAATCGACGCCGGCATCCACCGGGAATGGCCGCGACCCGGGATCGCGAGGCGCGGGAGCCGCGCTGGCCCGAGCACGATAGAAGAACTCGTCACGATGCACGAAGGCGCTGATGTGTCCGTCGTTGCGACTGCGTACGGTGATCGGATTGAAGCCGCCCTGCGTGACGTGCTGCTCGATCGCCTGCGCCTTGAGGTTGTTGTCGAAGTTCGCCTCCAGCATGGGTGCCGGCACGACCAGGCTCTGGCGCTGCGCCCAGACGAGCGCGTTGCTGGACAAGCACGCGGCGACGCGCACGGGCTCTGTGAAGGCAGTGCCCGGATTGGGCGCGAGCGGCCAATCGTCGGCGTCGGGCGGATTGGGCATCTCGGCGACGTTGAAGCCGGCCCATACGATGGTCTGCCAGATGTATGGATCGTAGGAGGGAGCGCTGGTGCGCACCTGTTGCAGCGCGCTCAGCAAGAACTCGTAGGTCGTGTTGTGATCGGAGTGCCGATCGCAGCGACCGACGGTGTAGATGTCGGTCGGCCTGCGGTTCGAGAGGAAATGCACGAGGTCGGCGACGACGTTCGAGCCCATGTTCGTGGCCGCCGTGCCGAACGCGAAGTGGTGGTAGTCGGTGTCACCGAGCCCGCGGCGCGCGTAGGCGACCGTGCTCAGCGTCTCGAGGATCGGCCGGTCGCCCTGATAGCCATGCTCCGTGGGCACGTACGGCGTGTTGAAGAAGTTGCTGTACAGGGTCTGCAGGCTGCCGTCCGGATAGCCGAGAAAAACCAGGTTGTCGTCGGCGACACCGAGCATGCTCTCTGCTGCCGCGGCTTCGTCCTCGCGTCGGTAGCCCCAGGCGGTGCCCGTCGGCGCGTAGTCACCGTTGGTCATGTACATGATCCAGACCGCGGTCCCGGCCTGCCGTGCGCGATAGATCACGCCACCCGAGGTGAGGATGTCGTCGTCCGGATGGGGCGCGAGCACGAGGATCTGCGCGGATGCGGGC
>DATJTM010000731.1:0-6230 GCA_035503395.1 Luteitalea sp. | reverse complement strand
GCATGGGCAGCATCGTCGCCGGCGGCACCGCGTCGAAGGACGAGGGCTACTTCGTTCAGCCGACCCTCGTGCAGGTGAACGATCCTTCGGCACGCATCATGTGCGAGGAGATCTTCGGACCGGTCGTCTCGGCGTACGTGTACCCCGACGATCAGTACGTGGAGACGATGAAGATCGTCGACCAGACGTCGCCGTACGCGCTGACCGGTGCGATCTTCGCCGATGACCGGCAGGCCGTGCGCCTCGCGCACACGCACCTGCGCAACGCCGCCGGCAACTTCTACATCAACGACAAGTGCACCGGGGCCGTCGTCGGTCAGCAGCCGTTCGGTGGCGCGCGCGGGTCGGGCACCAACGACAAGGCCGGCAGCAAGCTGAATCTGGTGCGCTGGGTGAGCCCGCGGTCGGTGAAGGAAACGTTCTCGCCGCCGACCGATTACCGCTACCCGTTCATGAGCGAGAAATAGAACCAGTCGGCCTTCGTCATTCGGCCGTCGGCCTTCGAACACCTCATGACGAACACTACAGCAGTAGCCGTCGAACTTCAGTTCGACGGTCAGTGATGTGGGCCGAGACGCGAACCGGAGGTGAGCGTCGAGCTGAAGCTCGACGCCTACGTCCTAGGGTAGGTTGAGCATCCAGACCAGGCTCGACGCCTACGTCACGATATACAAGGTAGGGGCGCCTCTCGGAGGCGCCCGCGTAGGCTTTGTTGGACGGCTCGGCGAGCCGTCCCTACCTAGACGAGGCGTCACGATGATCTTCCGAAGGCCGAAGGCGGAACGACGAAGGCCGTGTCTGGTAATGGCCGTGCTGGCAGCGGTCGCGACTGCGGCGGCTGCTTCCGCACAGCCGGCGCCCAACCCCCAGCCGCGGCCCAACATCGTCCTCATCTACACCGACGATCTCGGCTACGGCGACACCTCGGCCTACGGCGCCACGACGATCGAGACGCCGCAGATCGATCGTCTCGCGAAGGACGGTGTGCGCTTCCGCAACGGCTACGCGACGTCGGCCACGTGCACGCCGTCGCGCTTCTCGCTCCTCACCGGCAAGTACGCGTGGCGGCAGCAGGGCACCGGGGTATTGCCCGGCAATGCGTCGCTGATCGTCGATCCCGCACGCCTCACGCTGCCCGCGATGCTGCGCAGGGCCGGCTACCGCACGGGCGTCGTCGGCAAGTGGCACCTCGGACTCGGCGGACCGGCGGGGCCGGACTGGAACACCCGTGTCTCACCGGGCCCGAACGAGGTCGGCTTCGATTACAGCTACATCATGGCGGCGACGGGCGACCGCGTGCCGACCGTGTATGTCGAGAACGGCAAGGTGGTCGGCCTCGATCCGTCCGATCCGATTCGCGTCAGCTACGACGCACCCATCGGCGACTGGCCGACCGGCAAGGGTCAGCCCAATCTGCTGACGACCCAGCGCCCGAGTCACGGTCACGACCAGACCATCGTCAACGGCGTCAGCCGCATCGGCTACATGACCGGCGGCAAGGCGGCCTTGTGGCGTGACCAGGACATGGCCGACGTGTTCACACGGCAGGCGGTGTCCTACATCGAACAGCACCAGCGCGAGCCGTTCTTCCTCTTCTTCGCGACGCACGATCCACACGTGCCGCGGGTGCCGCACGAGCGCTTCGTCGGCAAGTCGGGGATGGGCCCGCGTGGCGACGCGATCCTGCAGGCCGACTGGAGCGTCGGGCAGCTGCTCGACGCGCTCGATCGCCTGAAGCTCGCCTCGAACACGCTCGTGATCTTCTCGAGCGACAACGGCCCGGTGGTCGATGATGGGTACGTCGATCAGGCGGTGGAGAAGCTGGGTGCGCACACGCCGGCGGGACCGCTGCGCGGTGGCAAGTACAGCCGCTTCGAAGCCGGCACGCGGGTCCCGACGATGGTGCGGTGGCCGGCGCGAGTGAAGCCGGGCGTGAGCGATGCGCTGGTCTCGCAGATCGACCTGCTGCGATCGCTCGCGACGCTGACGCGTCAGGCCGTGCAGGATGGCGAGGCGCCCGACAGTCTCGATCAACTGGCCGCGTGGCTTGGCGAGGACAAGGCCGGCCGCGATCACATCGTCGAACACGCGGGACGGCTGGCGCTGCGAATGGGCGCGTGGAAGTACATCGAGCCGTCGCAGGGACCGGCCCGCAACCAGCAGACCAACACCGAGCTCGCCAACGACCCGGGCCCGCAGCTCTACGACCTGGATGCCGATCCCGGCGAGACGAAGAACCTGGCGGCCTCGCAGCCGCAGCGCGTCAAGGCGATGGCGACGCGGCTCGCATCCATCAGAAGCCGCTAGCAATTGCCGAATTTCAGACGTTCGCAGTTTCACCAGCACCTTGGCGCTTCGACGCCTGGCAGTGCTGATGAAATTCTGAAATTGCGCAATTCTGAAATTATTTGGTTCTCGATCTGAGCCAGCCGTCGCGCAGCGCGAGCTGCTCCGGCGTCGCCTGCGCCATGGGCGTCAGCGCGAGACGCGCATCCTTCGCGACCGCGAGCCGCGCCGTCTTCTTCTCGCCGCGCGATTCGAACACGACCTCCACCTGACTGCCCGGTGCCAATCCGCTCGCAATCCGGCTCCAGTCGCCTGGCTGCGCGAGCGGCGTGCCGTTCAGCGAGATGACGGTGTCGCCGCGGCCGAGGCCGGCGGCGTAGGCGGATGTCGTCGACAGCGGAGTGCGGGCGACGACGAGTCGCCCGTCGTCGGCCCGCAGCGCGATCTCGCCGAGTGAGCCCGTGGAAGAGCGGTCCTTCAATTCGTACCCGACCGCGGCAAAGAGCGGCGCATACGCGACCGGCTCGGTGCCGAGCACGTGCTTGGCGAAGAACTGCGACGCGAACGCGGTGTCGCCGCTGACGCGGGCCAGCGCAGCTTCCGCGTCCTTCAGCGTGTACGGGCGCGACACGTAGCCGGGCGACTTGCCGCCGGGCGCGCCGTGCGTCTTCCACATCTCGCGCATGTAGTCGTCGAGCGACACCTTGCCGCCACTGCGCTGGCGCAGCGACAGGTCCATGCCGAGCGCGATCGCCGCGCCGAACGGGTAGTACGAATAGAACGTGTTGTCCCAGCTGGTGGGATCGATGGCCGTGGCCGCATCGACGTACGGCGCGAGGCGACTCATCTCGACGGCCGATCGGAACTGCGTGCCTGGAGACAACAGGACGCCGTTCACCAGGCCGGCGAAGTTCTCGACGCCACGATCGCGCGGCGTGATACCCGCGCGAATCATCGCCAGCGGCCCGTAGTACTGCGTGAAGCCCTCGGCCAGCCACAACTCGCCCGACATGTTGGCCTGGGTGAAGTCGAACGGTTCGAGCGACGCCGGCCGGATGCGCTCGACGTTCCAGGCATGGAAGAACTCGTGCGCGACGGTGCCCGCCAGGCGCGCCGGACCGTTGGCGAGCGCACCGCTCGACGAGCATACCGTGCTGTTGCGATGCTCCATGCCGTCGCCGGCCGCCCAGGGCAGGTAGTCCATCAGGAACGTGTAGGTGCCGCCGTCGAAGCGCGGCAGCTCACCGAAGACCGCGGCCTCTTCGCGGACGATCGACTCGACCTGGCTGGTGAACGACTCGAGTTCGGCGTCGGTGCCGAGGTGGTGCACCGCTAGGCGGATGCGCGCCGCCGGCTGCCCGTCCGTGCGGTCGACGGTGAACTCGCGCAGGGCATGGCCGCTGAACTCGATCGGCGAGTCCATGAAGTACTGCAGGTTCGGTGCGGTGAACGTCAGCGGGTCATCGGTGGGGAACAGCTGCGTGGCGACGCGCCAGGTCTTGCCGGCCGGCTGCGTCATGCGCACGCGAATCGGCGTGTCGGGGAGCGAGGGCGCCCAGGCGAATGTCGCCGGGGCGTTCAGGTGCGCGTGCGTCCCGTCCACCGCGGCGTACGTGCCGTCGACGTGATCGGCGAACAGGCGATAGCGGACCTGGACGCTGGCGCCGGTCGGCGTCACGCGCCAGTGCCCGGGGGCAACCTGCGCGACCGGCAGCGCCTTCTCGCCGTCGGCGAACGCCTCGAAGCGGTAAACGTTCTTGCCGAACTCGTGCGTCGCGTAGCGGCCCGGAGACGACCGCGCCATCCGCACGTCCAGCGGCGCCCCGCTCTTTGCGGGGAATCGCACGTCCACCTGCAGCCACCGCTGTTCGGGGGCTGGAATCGTGACGGTGTAGTCGATCGACGCCTGCGCGAACGAGAGGGCGGGGGCGAGCAGGCACAGCAGGACGGCAAGCACGCCTGGACGGCGCGCAAACGACGCAAACATCCGTAGAGGGTACTCAAAATGACGGTCGACGAACGACGGCACCCGGGAACCGGGAAACGGGAACCGGGTACCGGGTGCCGGGTACGGGCGCGGGGATGGTAGGGGCGCGTCGTACTGGCGGAACCGGCCGACAAGTCGGCCGGCTACCATGCCGTGACGATGGCGCGCAGCTCTGTCGGACCGCTCGGAGAGCGGTCCCTACCTCCGCCGAGGATCAATCCGAGAGCTGCGGCGCTCTTGGGGCCGGGCCGGGAGCCGACGCTGACCGTCGAACTGAAGTTCGACGGCTACGGGTGTGGGCGGAACGAAGGCCGAACGCCGACTCCGAAGTGTCGCAGCTGCCGACCACTTCCTACTGCCGACGGCCGACTGCCGACTCGCCGACGGCCGACTGCCGTCGTGTGTACGAAGGCCGAAGGCCGATTGACGAAGGCCGTTCCTGTCTACCTGGCCATGATCCAGCGCGCCATGTCGCGGTAGTTGGCGGTCTTGCCCTGCATCAGCAGACCGACGCGGAGGACGCGGCCGGCGGCCCAGACCATCGCCAGGGTCAACGCCAACGCACCCAGCACGGCGACGATGACCTGCCACGCCGGCGGTCCCGGGGGGATCGCAATCCGCAGCAGCATCAGGTAAGGCGTCGCGAACGGGAACATCGAGACCGCGGTCGACATCATGCTGTCGGGGTTCTGCGCCACCTGCAGCCACAGGAACAGCGGGAACATCGCCAGCACCAGGGCCGGCATCATCATGCCCTGCGCGTCCTTCACTTCGCTGCAGGCGGCGCCGATGGCGATGAACATCGCGCCGTACATGACGATCGCGATCAGCAGGAAGAACGCGAACCAGGGCAGCAGGCCCCACTGGATCAAGCCGAAGTAGTCGGCCTGCGCGGCGATCAGCAGGCCGCCACCGACATAGATCGTCGCGAGCAGCAGCGTCACGGCCACGCTGCCCATCAGCTTGCCGAGCATCAGCTCGAAGGCCGTCACCGACCCGAGCAGCACCTCGCTGATCCGGCTGGTCTTCTCCTCGATCACGCTGTTCAGCAGCTGCGGCGCCGAACTCATGACCAGGCCGAACAGCAGGAACATCGTGAACGCCGGCATCGCGAACGCGCGCAGGGCGTCGACCTTCTCGGCTTCCGACACGCGGCCTTCGACGGTGCGCACGACGAGCCCCTTGCGGTCCATCGGGATCGGCTCGAGCAGACGACGGGTCTCGGCCGGGTCGGCGCCGAGCTTCGACAACCGACGATCGGCCACCGCCCGACTTGCCTCCCGGCGCAGCCATTCCGGCAGCGCCTGGTAGGTCGGATACTCCGTGAAGTACTGCAGTCGCGGGCCGTCCTCCTCGCGCGCGTCCGGCGCCGCGGTCGCCATCGCATCGGCCGGAATCTCGACGATCGCGAAGAGCTCACCACGCCGCACGCGGTCCGACAGCGACAGCCGCAGCTGCTCGGGCGCCTGTGTGCCGGGGGGCACGACCTCGGGGAGGAACTGCGGGCCGGTGACGCGTCCGGCCGCCGTTCGGGCCTCGGCGTTGTGTACGCGGGCCGCCTCGACGAGCACCGGAGCCACCACACCCGTGCGATCGACGATCGCGAACCGTCGCTCGGACGTGTCGCGTCGCGCCGTCAGCGACTGCACGAAGAAGGCGCCGGTCATCAGCAGCGGCACCGCCAGCAGGCCGATGATGAACGCCCGGCTGCGCACCGCTTGCTCGAACTCGGCGATCGCGATCGTCAGGACCTTGCGCATGCGTGTTCCCCGTCAGACGGCGGGAGTGGTGTCTTCCTCGGGTGTCGGCCGGGCGATCTCGACGAAGATGTCGTGCAGCGACGGCCGCGTGATCTCGAAGCGCTGGACGGCAGTTCGTTCGACCAGCCGCGCCAGGAATACCTGTGGGTCGACCGACAGCCGCACCTGCTGCACGTTGCCGTGGTCGACCACGCTCT
>DATJTM010000730.1:0-3460 GCA_035503395.1 Luteitalea sp. | reverse complement strand
CGAGAAGCAGACGTTCCCCGACGCCACCCTGCGGACCTACGACGACACCGGCTGGACGATGGGGCTGATGCTGCAGGTGGACGTCAAGACGACGAGCGACAAGGCGGTGTTCGACGTGAAGGCACCCACCGCGAACCCCGCGTCGACCGCACCTGCCAGCACGAGTCTGGGTACGGGCGCCCTGGTCGTGCCGCATCACGGCTCGAACAACATGGTGAAGCTGCGACTGGCGCTCGGCACGACGGCCGACGTACGCGCGGCCGCAGCCGCCTTCAAGGTCGGCGAGCAGGAGTTCCCGGCCGGGTCCTTCGTGTTCACGAAGAGCGATCGCGACGTGGCGTCCAAGGCGCGTGAGCTCGGTCTGGCGACCGCCAGCCTGTCCGAAGGCTTGCCCACCGGCTTGACGACGGTGCCGGTCGACCTGCCGAAGCTGGCGATGTTCACCACGTGGGGACGCACGCAGGAGGTCGGCTGGGTTCGCCACGCCTTCGATCAGTTCGGCATTCCTTACGAACTGATCTATAAGGAACGGATCAAGGCCGGCGGGCTCAAGGCCGCCTACGACGTGATCCTGGTGCCGAACCAGGCGACGACGGGCAAGTCGCTCGTGTACGACGTCGATCGCAAGGGCGGTCCGCTGGCCTACAAGAAGGACGCGCAGCTGCCGTCGCTCGGCGGCTATGGCGAGTCCGACGACATCACCGGCGGGATGGGCCTCGAGGGCGTGCTCGAGCTGCAGAGATTCGTGGACGAGGGCGGTGTTCTGATTACGCTCGGCGGCTCGTCGTACTTCCCCGCCGAGTTCGGTCTGCAGCGCGAGATCACCGCGCAGCGGCCTTCAGCCGCGTTCTACGCACCAGGCCCGATTGTCCAGGTGGAGGTGTTGAAGCCCGAGCATCCCATCTTCTTCGGGTACCCCAACAAGACGATGCCCGTGCGCTACGCCAACGGGCCACTCTTCCAGGTGCCTGAGGAAGACCGCGATGCGCAGGTGCTGATGCGCTTCACCGGCGGCGACGAGGGCGTGATGAGCGGGCTGATGCGTGGCTCGGCTGAGATCCGTCGTCGACCGGCGCTCGTCGATACGCCGGTCGGTCGCGGGCGCGTGGTCGCCTTCGCGACCAACCCGTGCTACCGCTGGCAGAACCACGGCGAGTTCGGCATGCTCTTCAATGCGGCTGTGTTGTTCTGGAACGACGTGCCGGCGACGGCGAAGAAGGCGACAGATTGACGACTCCGCATCCAGCGGACAGGGACCGCCCGACAAGTCGGGCGGCTACACATTCGGGAACTGGCATGATTGCTGCGAGGAGTTGAAGCATGGCGAACAAGAGCGTGGCCGAAGTGACCCTCAACCCCACCAAGCACGGCCTCGATGCCGAGACGCGTCAGGCCTCCGTCGAGCTGCTGAACGCTCGTCTGGCCGACGTCATCGATCTCGAGCTGCAGGCGAAGCAGGCCCACTGGAACGTCAAGGGGCCCAACTTCATCGGGCTGCACGAGCTGTTCGATCAGGTGTCAGCCGCCGCAGCGAAATACAAGGACGAGATCGCCGAGCGCGCGGTGATGCTGGGTGGTACCGCGGTAGGCACGGCGCAGGCGGTGGTCGAGCGCACGACGCTGCCGCCCTATCCGATCGAAGCGCAGGATTGGCATAGCCACGTCGACTGCGTGTCGTCGGCGCTGGCCAAGCTCGGCACCGCGCTGCGCAAGGCGATCGAGGACAGCGACGAACTCGAGGACGCGGTGACCACCGACCTGTTCACCGAGATCGCCCACGAGGTCGACAAGTACATGTGGTTCGTCGAGGCGCACAAGGACGACGCGAGGAAGAAGTAGTCGGCCTTCGTCGGTCGTCCTTCGGCCGCCGCACACCGCGGGTTCACTGCTTGGACGTGAATCCGCGCTTCTCTCCCGTCCTGTGGTTGACCACCTCGTAGCGGCCGTCCGCCTGCACGTGCACGCTCACCATGTGGCCCTCGTCGGGCTTCTCCTCCAGGTTCGCGATCAACTCCGGCGCCGTGTTGTCGGCGGGCGTCGTGGCGACGTTGCGGTGCAGCTGATACAGCGCCTTCAGTGACGGCACCGCCTTGAGCGTCTGGACGGTCGGGGCCGAGCCGCCCTTACGAGGACCGTTGTTCATCACCGCGACGGTCGGCGCCAGTGCCTGCACGAGCAGCGGATGGTTGCTGGCGTCCAGTCCGTGGTGCGTGACCTGGTAGACGTCGACGGGCGTCACCTTCACGTCCGGGCACACCAGCTTGGCCTCGGTGTTCCAGGTCAGGTCACCGGCGTCGAAGAAGTCGAACGTTCCATACGACATCACGAAGACGACGCTGCGCGCGTTGTCGGAGGGATCGTCGTCCTTGGCGGCGACACTGCTACAGGCCGCGTTCGGCTTGCCCGCCTTGCCGACCACGTTCCCGTGCGCCGCGAGGAAGTTGAGCACCACGGGTTTGCCACCCGTCGCCGCGCGGAGCGTCAACGCGCTGCCCGGCTTCACCGTCGACCGCGTCTTCACCGCACCGGTGTACGCCTCGTAGCTCGCTGCCAGGTCCCTGGCGTAAGGCGCTTCCATCGTCCCGTGATCGTGGAACGTGCCAATCGGGACGTTGGCCGCCAGCAGCGGTGGCACACCGCCGACGTGATCGGTGTGGTAGTGCGAGGTGATGAAGTGATCGATGCGGGTGATCCCCGCCGCCTTCATCGCTGCCTTGATACGACCGACGTCGCGGCCCTCGTTGCCGGGCCAGCCGGCGTCGACGAGCACCGATTCGCGGGCCGGCGTGACGATGAGCGTGGCGGCGCCGCCTTCGACGTCGACATGAAAGATGTCGAGCGTGGCCGCGGGGGTTTGCGCGAAGGCCGGCGCTCCCGCCAGCCCGAGGATCAGCAACGACGACAGAACACGCATGCCACGACCTCCAGTGATCTCACGGTCACCGCCGGACAAGTCCGGCGGCGACGTCCGATGATGGTGATGACTGACGCGCTCACGACGCCCACGGCGCGTGGCGGTCCCAGTACTTCGACTTGAGCATCGCGAGCCCGAGCATCAGGCCCGTGAAGACGACGAACGCCACGATCGCCAGTTCGAACGACAGCCGCTTGTGCAGCAGCCGCGAGAAGACGCCGTACACCAGTTCCACGTGCACCCAGTAGATGAACAGCGACGTCTGGCCGAGCAGTTCCATCGGGCTCCAGCGTCGAGGCCAGGTGACTCGCGCCCACACGCCGCCGGGCCGCAGCAGCAGGTACAGGAGCCCCAGCGTGGCGACGATGGCGCCGAACCGAATCACGAAGAACATCGGTGACGTCGTCCAGAAGCGCGACCCAGGCAACCAGGTGGGCTGGAACGACAGCGCGTAGCCGACGACGCCGATGACCGCGCCGACGAACGCGAGTCTCACGTGGAATCGCAGGCCGCGGCGCTCGTCCGGGGTGGTCGCCAGCCACTCGC
>DATJTM010000729.1:0-3541 GCA_035503395.1 Luteitalea sp. | reverse complement strand
TGTCACCTTGGCGTCCTTCGGCAGGTCCAATGCCTGCGCGGCTTCGGCCGGGGCGGACGTGTAGCGTTTGGTCGCGTCGGCGAGCAGCGTGCGCAGGCGGCCCAGTTCGGTGGCGGTCGGCGCGCGGCTGGTCACCAGTCGGAAGCCGAGCGTGAGACGGCCGTCGACCGTCGCCGGTTTCGCTTCCTCCCGAAGGCGCGTCGCCAGGATCCGCGAGAGCTCGTAGAACCCATCGTCGTTCAGCGTCGCCAACGCCTGCAGCGGCGTGTTGGTGCGCACGCGGCGCACGGTGCACAGCTCGCGGCTGGTGGCGTCGAACGTGGTGAACATCGGGTACGGCGCCGTCCGTCGCAGGAACGTGTACAGGCTGCGGCGGTAGCGGTCGTCGCCCTTGCTCTCAATCCAGCGCGAATTGTCGTACGGGTTGTCCCAGATGTCGGGCGGCTGCGGCGGGAACACGCTCGGGCCGCCGACGGTGCCGCTCATCCGGCCGCTGGCGGCGAGCGCCACGTCGCGCACCATCTCCGCTTCCATGCGGAAGCGAGGGCCGCGGGCGATGAGACGGTTGTACGGGTCGCGGGCCTGGAGGTCCGGAGACACCGCGGAGTCCTGCCGGTATGCGGCCGACAGCACGAGCGTGCGCAGCAGCGTCTTCGTGCTCCAGCCCTTCTCCATGTACTCGACGGCCAGCCAGTCGAGCAGTTCCGGATGCGAAGGCGCCGAGCCCATCGTGCCGAAGTCCTCGCTGGTCTCGACGAGCCCACGTCCGTAGAGGGCTTCCCAGAGCCGGTTGACCATCACGCGTGAGGTCAGCGGGTTCTCGCGGCTCACCAGCCAGCGTGCGAGACCGAGCCGGTTGGGCGGCAGGGCGTCACCCATCGCGGGCAGGGCCGACGGCGTGTTCGCGAAGACGATCTCGCCGGGCGAGGTGAAGGCACCTCGCTCACGCAGCGGCGTCGACGGCCGCTCGAAGGAGGCGCGTTCCTCCATCACGAGCGTGGTCGGCAGCTTGAGATCGTCCATCGCCTTCTTCAGCCGGGCGATCTCCTTGCGCTCGGCCTCGAAGTCGGCCGCCTGTTCACGGAACTGCGTCGCCAGCGACTTGGCCTGTTCCTCGGTGCGCGAGGCGAGCGGCAGCGCCAGCGTCGCGCGCGTCCGGGCGGTGACGGCCACGGCCTGCAGCGGGTCGGCCGCGGTCGTCGTCGACAGGCGGAAATGACCGAGCCCCTGGCCGATGGTGCCGTCCTCGTGCGCGAGCACGACGGTCAGCAGCGCCGGGCCCGCGGGCAGTGGCGACTTCGGCACGAGCACCAGCTGGTAGGGCACGCGCCACCCGTCACGAACGGCGTCGATGACCCACGCCTTGCCGAGTCGCGAGTACGCGACCGGCCCGTCACCCGTGATGTCCTTCAGGTCGCCGCGCGACACATTGCCGTCGCCCTTCACCTGGGCGACCTCGACGCGGGTGCGGCGCGACGGCTCGTTGGCGGGCGCGACGAACATCTGCACCTTGGTCAGGCGGAAGTGCCCGTACGGGTCGCGGCCGGGCCCCTGTTTGGGCAGCGACGGGTCGAGCATCGCCTCGAGCCGCACACCGGTGATGCCGCCGCCGGTCAGCGGTGCGTCGATCGTGTAGGTGGTCGCTTTTGGATTCGGCCCGCCGGCGAGTACGCTGCCATCGGTCTGCACCGTGAGCTGGGCGCCATTGGTGGCGGTCGCCTGCGACGGCGTGACGGTGGTCCACACCTTCGCGGCATCGCGCGTAGTGGCTTCCCAGCGCGCCTGCGCCGCGGTGCGTTCGGGCGTCTCCTTTGCCAGCGCGTCCTCGGCGGCCTTCAGCTGATCGCGGAGGGCGGTGCGCTGGGCGTCCTGCTCCGGCGTCGCGAGGTCGACCTGCGATTCGCTGTACTTGGTGCCGGCGCCGTGCTTCTCGACCTTGTAGGCGGTGTTGGCGAAGAACGCCATCAACCGGAAATAGTCCTTCTGGCTGAACGGGTCGTACTTGTGGTTGTGGCACTGCGCGCACGCGATGGTGCTACCGAGCCACACCGTGGCGGTCGTGTTGACGCGATCGACCGACACCTCGTACAGGGCCTCGTCGGGATCGACGCCGCCCTCCTCGTTGGTCATCGCGTTGCGGTGGAAGCCGCTTGCGATCCGCTGCGCGCGCGTCGCGCCGGGCAGCATGTCGCCGGCGATCTGCTCGACGGTGAATTTGTCGAAGGGCAGGTCGTCGTTGAAGGCCTTGATCACCCAGTCGCGATACGGCCACATCGACCGCAGGCGGTCGGCCTCGAAGCCGTTGCTGTCGGCATAGCGGGCCAGGTCGAGCCAGAGACGCGCCCAGCGTTCACCGAAGTGCGGCGACGCGAGCAGCTTGTCGACGACGCGTTCGTACGCGTCGGGTCGGGTATCGGCCTCGAAGGCGTCGAGCTCGGCAACGGTCGGCGGCAGCCCGGTCAGGTCGAGGCTGACGCGCCGGAGCAGCAGCGCCTTCGACGTCTCGTGGGAGGGCAGCAGCTTCTCGGCGTCGAGCCTGGCCAGCACGAACCGATCGACCGGCGTCTTCACCCAGGCCTCGTTGGACACCGCCGGCAACGCCGCCTTCTTCGGCGCGACGTACGACCAGTGCTCGACGACGTTGACGGCAGTCGCGGTAGTGCCGGCCGGCTCCGGCCAGGTGGCGCCCTGGTCGATCCAGGCGCGGAAGAGCGCGATCTGCGCCTCCGGCAGTGCCGGCTTCTCGAGCGGCATCTGGTCTTCGCCGCCCTCGCCCAGGAGCCGGTGCATCAGGTAGCTCTTGCCGCTGTCGCCAGCGACGACCAGCGGTCCCGTCGCCCCGCCCTTCAGCGCCAGTTCCTTCACGTGAAGGCGGAGCTTGCCGCGCGCCTTCTTCTCGCCGTGGCACTCGTAGCAGTGCTCGCGAAGGATGGGTTCGATCTGGGTGGCGAAATCGACCGTGGGCGGCGCCTGCGCCGACTCCACGACCACGCCACCCAGCCACACGGGACCAGTTGCGACAGCGGTGAGAAAGGCCAGTCCGGACAGCCAGGGGAGGCGGGCAGTCATCGGCATCGGGATCCAGGGAATCATACCGCCTGACGGCCTTCGTCGGACGGCCGTCGGCCTTCGCTCAGCGGGGGGCAGGAGGGCAGTAGAACAGGAGTCAGGAAACAGGAAAGAAACAGGAAACAGGGAAGCAGGAGCTTGCCGGCCGAAGTCTGAAGGGCGAATGGGCTCGCCATGCCGTAGCCCCGAAGGGGCGAAGGCGGGTGTGGTACGTTGGCGGCCGTTTCCGAGGAGCCCAGATGCCGTACGCGTCACGTCGCTCACAATCGACCCTGCTGCCACTCCTGCTGGCGGCCACTCTGGGAGGCGCCTGCGGCGCTCCCGCGACCGAGACCCCGGCGTCCTCCGGCACGCCCGCGCCTGCGACCACCGCGCTCCACATGACCCGATCCGCATTCGGCTCGCTGCCCGACGGCCAGGCCGTCGAAGCCTTCACGCTGACCAACGCCAACGGCATGGAGGTGAAGGCGAT
>DATJTM010000728.1:0-2308 GCA_035503395.1 Luteitalea sp. | reverse complement strand
CGTGTCGTGCCGGTCCATCGCCTGCGCGATGGCGACCTTGGTCCCGACGCCGTCGGTGGACGTCGCGAGCAGCCGACCGTCTCTCGATGCCGGGTCGAGCCGGAACAGCCCGGCGAACCCACCCAGGCCGCCGACCACTTCCGGTCGAGTCGACGTCAGCCTGGTCTTGATCAGCTCGACCGCGCGCTCGCCGGCCGCGATGTCCACGCCGGCGGCCGAATACGTCGCCGATCCGTCAGTCATCGCTCGACTTGTCAGTCCGTGCACGCGGCGAACATGTCGCCTGGCACGGACAAGTCGAACGGGTCACGGACGTTGCAGCGCATCCGATGCACCGCCACCGGGCAGCAGACGCTCGTACGCGCTGTCATCCTCGTCGCGCGACACGACATCACTGCGCGCGTGCGACGCGACCCCATCGTGCGCGTGCGACGCGACGTCATTTCGCGCGTGCGACGCGACCTCACCCCGTGCGGGGCCGGTCGCGCCGGCGTCCGGCTCGACGGCGCGGGAGATCCCCTCGAGCATGTGCTTGCCGAGCAGCTCGGGCGCGGGCAGCTCGATCGGGTAGCGCCCGTCGAAGCAGGCGCGGCACAACCGATCCGCGGGAACCGTCGTCGCCGAGACCAACTCGTCCAACGAGATGTAGCCGAGCGAGTCCGCCCCGATCGAGGCGCATACCTGCTCGACGGTCAGGCCGTTGGCGATCAACTCAGCACGTGAGGCGAAGTCGATGCCGTAGAAGCACGGCCACTGCACCGGCGGCGACGAGATCCGCACGTGCACCTCGCGGGCTCCGGCCTCGCGCAGCATCCGCACCAGCGCACGCTGCGTGTTGCCCCGCACGATCGAGTCATCGACGACCACCAGGCGCTTACCCGCGATCGCCGAGCGCAGCGGGTTGAGCTTCAGCCGGATGCCCAGCTGACGGATGGTGTTCGACGGCTGGATGAAGGTACGTCCGACGTAGGCGTTCTTCACCAGCCCGATGCCGTACGGAATTCCGCTCGCCTCGGCGAAACCGACCGCAGCCGGCGTGCCGCTCTCGGGCACCGGGATCACCAGGTCGGCGTCGACGGGGTGTTCGTGAGCCAACCGCCGACCTACCTCGACGCGGGTCTCCTGCACCGATCGGCCGGCGATCGACGTGTCGGGCCGGGCGAGGTAGACGTACTCGAACAGGCAACCCTTCGGCGACGCCTCGGCGTAGCGCTGCGAGCGCAACCCGTGCTCGTCGATCGCGATCAGCTCACCCGGCTCGATCTCTCGGACGAACGACGCACCCACGATGTCGAGCGCTGCCGTTTCGGAGGCCACGACCCAGCCGCGCTCCAGCCGGCCGAGCACCAGCGGACGCACACCGTGCGGATCCCGGGTGGCATAGAGCGTCTGTTCGTCCATGAACACCAAGGAGAACGCGCCGCGCAGCAACGGCAACACCTCGAGCGCGGCGGCCTCCAGCGACATGTCGGGATGACCCGCCAACAGCGCCGTGATGAGGTCTGAATCGTTGGTGGCCTTGGGTTGCCCCCGCCCATCGGCGGTCGCGAACGTCTGGCTGACCTTGGCGGCCAGCTCCGCCGTGTTGGTCAGGTTCCCGTTGTGTCCCAACGCGATCCCCGTGCCGTGCCCCGAGGGCCGGTACGACGGCTGAGCGTTCTCCCAGGTGCAGGAGCCGGTCGTGGAATAGCGGCAGTGGCCGATGCCGAGATGACCGGTCAGCGCCCCCAACGTCGGTTCGTCGAAGACCTGCGCGACCAGGCCGAGATCCTTGTAGACCACGACCGTCGAGCCGTCGGACACCGCCATGCCCGCGGCTTCCTGGCCGCGGTGCTGGAGCGCGTAGAGGCCGTAGTAGGTGAGTTTGGCGATGTCCTCACCCGGCGCCCAAACGCCGAAGACACCGCAGGCGTCCTTCGGGGGGGCTTCGTCGGGTATGGGGTCGTCGACACGGAGCGGCTGACAAGCCACCGGCCGGACTCCTTCGGGATCGGGAGCAGAGTCCTCGCCGAGCGGGGAAGCGAACTCGACGCCGACCAGTTTACCGGCCGGTTGTGCGGCATCCGGGTGACGCGACACACTGTGCTTGCAGAATCAGCTCGAGGTGGGGCGTGCAGGTACTCGTCGTCTACGGCTCGGAGCACGGCGGCACCGCCGGGCTCGGCCGGATGATCGCGGAGGCATTCGTCGCCCGCGGCATCCCGACCGACGTCGGTGACGCCGCCGACGTGGACGACCTTTCGCCGTACGACGTGGTCGTGCTCGGTGGTGCGCTGTACCACGACCGCTGGCACCCCGCCGCCCGGGA
>DATJTM010000727.1:0-2166 GCA_035503395.1 Luteitalea sp. | reverse complement strand
CCTGCCGTTGATCTGGCTGTTCATGATCGCCACACGCGTTCCATGACGACAGCCGAACGCGACGGGCGTCGTCGGTCGGCCTCCGAACGACACGTGCGCTCCTTTGGACTTTTGACTTCTGACTTCTGACTTCTGACTTCGACCCTGCAGTGACAGTCACCGACCTCCCTGCGCTGAATGCGATCCTGAACACGATCGCCACACTGTTCCTGCTGGCGGGGTACGTGTTCATCCGGCAGCGGCGCATCGGCGCACATCGGGTGTCGATGATCGGCGCGCTGTCGGCGTCTGCCGCGTTCCTCACCAGCTACGTCATCTACCACGCCCACGTCGGATCGCGGCCGTTCACGGGCGTTGGCGCCATCAGGTACGTGTATTTCACGATCCTGATCACGCACGTGCTGCTCGCCATCGCGATCGTGCCGCTCGTGGTCGTGACCGTGTCGCGCGCGTTGACGGCGCGCTTCGACAAGCACCGCCGTGTTGCCCGCATCACCTGGCCGCTCTGGATGTACGTCTCGGTGACGGGCGTGATCGTGTACCTGATGCTCTACCAGATGTAAGACGATGCTGACAGGAAGAATTGCACTGGTGACCGGCGGCCGACGGATTGGCCAGGTGGTGGCGGAGGAACTGGCGCGCCAGGGCGCCGACGTCGCGCTGTCGTACAGGTCGTCGCGGCAGGAAGCCGAGGTCACCGCAGCCCGCGTGCGGGCGCACGGCCGTCGCGCCGCCGTGCTGCAGGCCGACGTCAGCCAGCCGGAGGACTGCACCCGCCTCGTCGACGGGATTCGCGACACCCTCGGCGGGCTCGACATCATCGTCAACATGGCGTCGACATACGTCTCGCGGCCGCTCGAGGCGATCGACGAGGAGGCGTGGCGGGCCGACATCGATGCCAACCTGTCGTCGGCGTTCTACGTGACGCACGCCGCGTTGCCGCTGCTGCGCGCCGCCGGCAAGGCCCACGTCGTCAACTTCACGGACTGGCTGCCGGCGAGTGGACGCCCCGGCTACCCCGGGTTCGTGGCGTATTACGTCGCCAAGGCCGGCGTGAAGGCACTGACTGAAGCGCTGGCGCTCGAACTCGCCGCCGACGGCGTGCTCGTCAACGCCATCGCGCCAGGACCGATCCTGCCGCCTCCCGACATGAGCGAGGAAGAACGTCGCGAGGTGGCCGAAGCCACGCCGCTGCGTCGCTGGGGCGGCGAGATCGAGATCGCCCGCGCCGTGCTGACGCTCGTCACGACGGAGTTCATCACCGGCGAGACGCTCCGCGTCGACGGCGGTCGGCACGTCCGCTGATTCCCCTCCACATCACGTAGGCGTCGAGCCCGCTCCCCGGATGACGGACGCGCCGGCGGCGCGTCCCTACCGAATTCGATTGGATCTAGGTAGGGACGGCTCGCCGAGCCGTCCGCATTGGAACGGCCCGCTTGCCAACGAGCGACGGCGACAGAAGACTATCTTCTGACCTTGAGGTGGAGAGAGAGCCACCGCGCGAGGTGAGATTCCCAGACGCGCCACGCGTCGCGCTCATGCCACGACTCCATGCCGTGCGGGGCGCCATCGATCTCGATCGCCTCGACCCGAGCGCCAGCCGCCTGCAACGCCGCCACGTAGGCCCGCTGCTGCTCGACGAGCCGATCGGCAGTGCCGGCGATCAGCAGCATTGGTGGAGTCGCCTTCGAGGCGTGGCGTACTGGTGAGAACTCCCGCAGCTTCGTGCGACCGGGCTCGTCGAGGGTGGTGAGCCGGAGCAGCCGCCGGGCCAGGGATCGCGGGTTGGCAGGATCGCCGGCCATCGCTTCGAGGTCGTACACCCCGTAGAACGAGATGACCCCTGCGAGGTCTTGCAGACGCGGGGCCACGTGGCTCACGAGGTGACCGCTGGCCGACTCGCCGACCAGCACGAGGCCGCGTGGATCGATGCGCAGCTCCGCCGCATGTTGGCGAAGCCAGGCAATCGCCGTCATGACGTCGGTGGCCTGCTCGCGCACGGTCACGTCTGGAGTCAGTCGGTAGTCGATCGACACCCACGCGGCATCGAGCGATGCCGCAAGTCCGAACATCGGCGCGACGTACGTCACGCGGTCGCCCGCTTCCCATCCGCCGCCGTGCACCAGCACAACCGCCGGATGCGGCCCGCCGCTCTTCGGCACCCAG
>DATJTM010000726.1:0-4583 GCA_035503395.1 Luteitalea sp. | reverse complement strand
GAGCTTGCCGGTCTTGAGCGCGTCGGGCAGCAGATGATCGGCCGAGCAGAAGAACGACGCCGTGTCGCAGCCGCGTCCGCACTGCCCGCAGTAGTGACATGGCGGGAAGCCGCGCGTCGGCTTCGTCATGTTGGCGCGACGCACGCGCACGAACGGAATGCCGATCTTCTCGCCGGCCCGCCACATCGCCACCTCGGCGCATCGCATCTTCGGCGGCGGCTGGAAGAACTGGCTGCCAGGCAGGACGTCGAGATCTTCGTCACCGCCGCACACGCCGATGAGCTGATCGACTTTGTCGTAGTACGGCGCGATGTCGCTGTAGTGAATCGGCCACGGGATGTCCCAGCCGTCGCGCTCGCCGGCCCGGAAGTCCATCTCGCTGTAGCGCAGGCTGACGCGGCCCCACACGTTGGTCTTGCCGCCATGTCCCCACACGCGAATCAGCTGGAAATCGCGATCCGGCGGCGTGAGGTACGGCTGCTCCTTGGTGTCGAGGAAGAACTCGGGCGGTCGTTCACCGCGGGCGCGCCGCTCCCGCGCCTCGTACGCCGTGACGTGGGTCCAGAACTTCGAGCGATCGAACTTGTCGCCGGCATCGAGCAGCAGCACGTCGATGCCCTGGCGCGTGAGGTTCCACGCCGCCATCCCGCCCGACGCACCGGAGCCGACGACGATGACGGGGTGGACCTTCGGCGAAGACTGGATCTGCATACGGGCTCCGACACCGCAATGCGGACAGCGGAATGCGGCAAAGTCGAGACCATCGACAGTCCGCATGCAGTCGCGCGTTGCTGTGCTCGGCGCCATCATACGCCGCGCACCATCCGTGTAGCCGCCCGACTTGTCGGGCGGTCCGAGGGCGGCGATGGGGACGCCATTCGAAGGCCGACGGCCGAATGACGACCTGTCCGCCCGTAGCCTTGGCGGAGGCGGAAGGCCGGCGACGGACCGCTCGGAGAGCGGTCCCTGCCTACCGTTCCCAGTACAGCTTGCGGCGCTCCTGTGCGGTCGGGGCGACCTGATTCAGCGTCGCCGCGTCGTAGAGGCGGCCGTTGACCATCACCTGGCGCACCGTGTCCGACTGGCGGATGTCGGCCAGTGGATTGCCGTCGAGCACGACGAGGTCGGCGAGCTTCCCCGCCTCGAGGGAACCCAGGTCCTTGTCGAGCCCGAGGTACTGCGCGCCGGCAATCGTCGCCGCCTGCAGCGCCTCGAGGTTGGTCATGCCGCCCTGCTGGAGCATCCACAACTCCCAGTGCGCGCCCAGGCCCTGCAACTGCCCGTGCGCACCGAGCTGCACCTTGCCACCGGCGTCGAGCACCGCCTTGGCGCCCTTCGACACGAGGACGTGCGCGTAGTCGTCCTCGGCCGACGCCATCCGGCGACGGGCGCGCGGCAGCACGACGTCACGCGGCACGAACGTCAGCAGCCGCCTGTTGTTGAACACGTCATCGTGGTGGTACCAGTAGTTCTCGCCGCTCTGTGACCCGTAGGAGACGATCAGCGTCGGCGTGTAGCCGAGGCCGCTCTTCGCGAACAGCGTCGTGACGTCCTTGTACAGGTTCGGCGTCGGCAGGTTGTGCTCGATGCCCGTATGGCCGTCGAGCATCATCGTCTCGTTCAGGTACAGCAGCGAGCCGCCTTCGGGCACGACCAGCATCTCGAGCTCGCGCGCCGCCTTGATCAGCATCTGTCGCGCGTCACGCCGCTGCTGGTTGTAGCTCTTCACCGAGAAGGCACCCGCCGCCTTCATCCGTCGCATGTGCGAACGGGCATCCTCGATCGACGACACCACTGACTTGAACGGCGTCTCCGCGCCATAGAGCACGGTGCCGGTCGAGAACACGCGCGGGCCGACGAGTGCACCGGTACGCACCATCTCGGCCATCGTGAAGATGGTCTCGGTGTCATTCGAGGGGTCGTGCGACGTGGTGACGCCGTAGGCGAGATTGGCCATCAGCGGCCAGTTCGCCTGGGGGATCAAGCCATCGCCAGGCCCGCCCAGGTGCGCGTGCGCGTCGATGATGCCGGGCATGATCGTCTTGCCGGTGGCGTCGACGCGCTTCGCACTGGCGGGAACCGTCACGCGCCCGCTCGGGCCGACGGCCACGATGCGGTTGCCACGGATGACGATGGTGCCGCGCTCGATGACGTCACGCCGCCCGGTGCCGGCCATCGTGATGATGCGCGCATTGGTCAGCGCCACCTCACCCGTCGGCAGGTCGCTGTCCTGCGTGAAGCCGATGTTGACGCCCGCCGTCTCCGGCGCGGCAGCGGCGGCCTCGCCGCCATCGACGAACGCGAAGGTCTTCGTGAGGTCGCGCGTGAACAACTCGGGCCCGAGCGTCCAGTGGACCCGTTTGCTGTCGGCCGACCAGTGGATCGAGAAGCCGGCGTCGCGCGACACCTGCGCGACCGGATAGGTCGTGCTCGACGGCCCGATCGTCGCCGGACGACCGGTCGCGGCAAGCGGCGCCACGTAGGTGCGGAAGCGCTCCTCGAACGCCACCCACTTGCCGTCGGGCGACGGCACGATCTGGATGGCGTTCTCCGACTGCACGTGGACGATCTCGTCGCCGCCGTCGAGTGTCACGCTGCGCAGCACGGTCTGCTCGCCGCGCCGATCACGCAGGAAGATGCGCGTGGCGTCGCGGCTGAACTGCGGTTCCTGGCCACCGTCGGTGACCTTCTTCGGCGCGCCGCCGGCAGTCGGCACGATGAACACGCCGGGGTCGATGGCATGGGTCAGCGCGCGATCGGAGTCGGGTCCGGTGGCGCGATAGACGATCGAGGCGCCATCGGGCGAGAACGACGGCTGCGCGTAGTGGCCTGGCACCGCGATGACGTCTCGGCCACCCTGTCCGTCCACGCCAATCACCCTCAGCCGGCCCTTCGCTTCATCGTCCCACGTGGTGTAGACAATCCACTTGCCATCGGGCGAGAACGACGGCCACGCCTCGTGCGCGGGGTCCTGCGTGAGCCGCGTCGGCGTGCCCTCGGGCAGCGCACGCAGATACAGGTGCCCGAGTGCCGTGTAGACGACGCTCCTGCCGTCGGGCGCCACCTTCACATGACGCAGCATGCGCACCGGGAACTTCTCGGGGTGCACCTCGCGCGCAAAGCGCAGCGCCTCGTTGACCTTCTGGTCGACCTTGGCCCGGAACGGAATCTTCGTGCCGGTCTTCGCCGCAAGATCGACCCTCCAGAGCCCGCCCTTGCCCCAGATCACGAAGCCCTTGCCGTCGGGCGTCCACGCGTACTGCGAGTAGACGCCGTGCACGGCCCACGCTTCCTGCAGATCCTTGTCGAGGCCGTCGAACACGCTGGTCTCGACGCCGGTCGCAAGGTCGCGCACGAACAGGCGGCTGCCGAGATCGATGCGGCGGATGAAGGACAGCGTCTTGCCGTCGGGCGAGACGCGCGGCGCGATCGAGCCGCCAGGCGATGACGCCACGGCGCGCTCCTTGCCGGTCTTGAGGTCTCGACGCAGGATTGCGTAAATGGTGCCGAACGGATTCTTGTTGTACTCGAACTGGTCGCCGGGCGTGACGTCCTTGCTGTAGTACAGCGTGGCGCCATCGGGCGCAATCGCTGGCTCGCCCGCGTCCTTCTGCCAGCCGTTCTTCTCGGTGACCTGCAGGCCGTCGCCGCCGCTGACGTGGAACTGCCAGATCTCGCCGGCACCGAGCGACCGCTGCCGCACGAAATGCTTGCGCGCATAGATCGACTGGCCGTCGGGCGCCCAGGTCGGGCTGTTGACGAACCAGCGGTTCTCCTTCGACACCTGCGACGGTCTGCTGCCGTCGACCTGCATCACCCAGATGTTCCAGAGGCCGTTGCGGTCGCTGCTGAAGGCGATGCGCTTGCCGTCCGGGCTGAAGCGCGGCTGCATGTCGAAGGCCGGACCGGTCGTGATGCGCGTGGCCAGGCCGGTGCCGGATCCTTCGATCGGCATCGTGTAGATGTCGCCGAGCAGGTCGAAGACGATCGTCCGCCCGTCGGGGCTGACGTCGACGTTCATCCACGTGCCTTCGTCGGTCTCGAACGACACGTCGTGCGTCGGCCCGAGCGGTGCCGTGACGTCCCACGCCGGTTCCTTCTTCGGCGCGTCGGTGGCAGCGGTCGCCGGGCCGGGCGTCGGCTGCTGGGCCGAGAGGACCGCACCGAGCAAGGCGGCGACGGGCAGGGTGGCGAAAGCAAGTGCGCGTGACTTCACGTTGTCGAATCTCCAGGCGGGACAATCACAGAGCGGGTGCGGGGTACGGGGTACGGGGTACCGGGTACCGGGTACCGGGTACCGGGTACGGGGTACGGGGTTCGCCATGCGCCGTTCGCCGCTCGTTCGTCGTTCGTCGTTGAGCGTTGTGCCGTTCAGCCTTCCAGCGCGCGCCACATGTACCAGGACCCGATGCTGCGATACGGTCGCCACGTCTCGGCGATCGTCGTCATCTCGTCGGCGGTGAGCTTGACGCCGCCGCCGTAGACTTTGGCAAAACCCGTCACCACGCCGAGGTCGCCGAGCGGCAACACGTCGGTGCGTTGCAGGTGGAACATCAGGAACATCTCGGCGGTCCAGCGCCCGA
>DATJTM010000725.1:0-4100 GCA_035503395.1 Luteitalea sp. | reverse complement strand
CCTTGCGTCTGGTGGGAGCCGGAGCCTTTGCAGTCGTCGCTGCGGCCGCCGCCGCGGGCGCCGCAGGTGCCTTGTGTGTCTTGCGGGCTCGCGACGCGGCTGCGGTCGCGGCTGTGCCTTCGGGCGCGTCCGGTTGCGCGGACGAGGTGTCGGCGACGGGCGCCGCCGGTTCGACGGAAGACGGGGTGGAGGACGGGGTTTTTCGAGTCGGTCGAGGTGATTTCGCCATGGAATCAGTGGGCCGCGGCGTGGCTCAGGCCATCCCGCAGCACCGCTGAAAGTGTAGCGCGCCCCTGACCTCAACCATGTGACGCATGACAGGGCTGGTCGGCTGCGCCGACGGTCAAATAGGGCGAAAAGTCGGGCTGGCCGGAAAGACAAAGGGCGAGACGGGTATACCCGCTCGCCCCTCTGTCGCTCGCCTTCTCGGACTTTTCGACCTTCTCGAACTTTTCGCCCTCTTGCGACGACGCGACGGTCGTGTCCCTGTAAAACGACCTGAGGTCGTCAGTCCTGCTGCTGTTCCTGCGTCTGGGTGGCCAGGACCGCCGGGGCCTTGGCGGCGAGCCAGTTGAACAGGTGACGCGTCTCCCAGAAGCGGGCCGGATTGCTCCGGGCGCCGAGGACGACAACGGCGACCTGATCGCCCTGGGGAAGGCGCAGGAGGGTGGCGAGGCAGTAGCCGGACTTGGAGATGAATCCGGTCTTGCCGCCGCGCACGTCGACGTCGGTGCCAACGAGATGGTTCGTGTTGTGAAGCGTGACCGTGCGTCGCGGCGAGGCGAACTGGTAATCCTTCATCCGCATGATCGACGCGATGCGGTCGTCGCCGGCCGCAAACGAGATCAGGCGGGCCATGTCGAAGGCCGACGAGACGTTGTCGGCGTACAGGCCGGACGGATCCGAGTAATGCGTGTGCGCGAGACCGAGCTCGGAGGCCTTCTGGTTCATGCGCTCGACGAACCCGAGCGGGCCGTACATCGAGGCGCGCGCCAGGGTGCGGGCCGCCACGTTGTCGGAGCCAATCAGCAGCAGGTGCAGCAGCTGCTGGATGCTCACCCGATCACCACGCCGCAGGTAGGTCGTGGACGCGCCGCGCAGGTCGATCGGATCGATTTCGACCTCGCGCGCGAGGTCGACTTCGTTCTCGAGGAACGCCACCGCCGTCATCACCTTCGTGATGCTGGCAATCGAGCGGGTCGCCTGCGAGTTGCTCTCGTACAGCACCTGGTGCGTCGCCGGGTTGTAGATGATGGCGGCCGTCGCCCGCACGTCGGGCACGAGCTGGCCGTCGGCCCCCGGCTTGAACTGCGGGGTCTGAATTTCCTGGAGCTGCCGGGCGTAGGCAGCCTGGCGAGCCCGCGCCATCGCAATCCGACGCTGACGCGACTTGCTGGCCGAATACCGGGTCCGCGCCGGACGCGCCGCCTTCCGAACCGTGGTTCGCGTGGCCTTCGCCTTGCGCACCGTGGCGGTCTTCTTCGTCTTTCCACGCGTCGCCGCTTGGCTCGCATCGGTCAGGACAGGCAAGCCCAGCAGGGCGCAGGTCAGGCCGACGAGGCATACCGCACGAAGCGGCCGAAAGCCGGGAACGTAGAGCATCCGATGTAGTCCTTGAACGAGCAGTTCTAAGAGGGACATCGACAGTGTAGCAAACTTCCTTTACAGATGCCGTCGATACAAGCACTTGCGAGGACTCGACCGTTCGCCTGCCAGCTGTCGTCACGACGCTGATTTGCAAATGCCGCGCCGCCCGGTCAATGAGCCGGCCCGGAGTGGCAAAACCACTTGCAGCGCCGGCGCACGCCGGTCACCTTCACGGCTGCGCAAGTGCGATGGCCATCAGGATGGCCTGCCGGGTGCCATCCACTCCCCCTGTCGTGTCGAACGATTCTTCGAGGGAATGCGCACCAGTGCCGCGGCCGCCGCCGCCGATCGTGATGGCGGGAATCCCCCGCGCCATCGCGACATTGGCATCCGTGGACGAGTTTTCCAATACCACCGGCAGAGACAGCGCCCGCAGTACCGAACGCGCCGCCACTACGACGTCGGACGTGTCGGCGGTCCGACCGGCCGGTCGGTCTCCCACCAGTTTCATGTCGACCGTGATGCGCTGCGCGTGGTTCCACCGCGTGTTCTCCGCCTGGACGGCCGCCTCCACCGCGGCCCGCACCTTCGCGTCGAGGGCCTGCAGCGGACCGGATTCCTCCGACCGCAGGTCGACCTCGACCCAGGCCTCGAACGGAATCGAGTTCACGGACGTGCCGCCGCCCACGCGGCCGACGTTGAACGTGGTCTTCGGGCTCGCCGGCACCTGCAGGTCGGCGATCGCCGCAATCGCCCGTCCCATGGCATTGATCGGATTGGGCAGCCCGAAGGCGCCATAGGAGTGCCCGCCGGGTCCCCGGAAGGTCGCGCGATACCGACGGCTGCCGACACCGCCGTTGGTGATCTCGAGCCCGGCGCCGTCGACCGACACGAAGCGGTCAATCTGCCCGAGCCCGTCAGGCCCGAACAGGTGCTTGACGCCGCGCAGATCGCCGAGGCCCTCCTCGCCCACCGTCCCCACGAAGGTGATCCGTCCCGGTGTCTGCACCGACGCGTCACGCAAGGCGCGGATCACCCCGAGGACAACGCCGAGCCCGCGGCAGTCGTCGCTGATGCCTGGCCCCCGCAGCGTGGCCACATCGCGGGTCACCTTCACCGGCGTGCCCTCGGGAAACACCGTATCCAGATGCGCGCTGTAGACCAGGTGCGGGCCGCGTCCGGCACCCGGCCGCTCGCCGATGACGTTGCCGACCGCATCCACCCGCACCCGCTGCAACCCGAGCTGTTCGAACGCCTTGCGGTATGCCACCCCGCGCGCCTGTTCCTTGAACGGCGGGGCCGGAATCTGGCACAGCGCGATCTGCTGGTCGACCACCCAGGTCTCGAGCGTCGGCGCGAGCCCGATCGCCCTGGCGACGTCGGCCCTCTTTGCCAGACGTTCCCCGATCGTCGCCGCATCCTGCTGGCCGAAAGCCGGCATGGCGCTCGCCATGACGGCCAGAGCCGCCACTCCCTGTCGCAAAACCGTCAAGTTATTCATCGTCTGTCCACCGTGCCTGGGAGGGTGAATTGGCCTGACAAGCACTTCAACTTTTCGCAGGCGACATCCGGATTGATGAATCTTATGCGAATCGGCCGCGACACAATCGTCACCCCGCTGTCGCACGATCGTCCTATTCCGTTGGCAAACTGTCGATAACTGCCGTGCATTGCGTCGAATGGCGGCCTACTGCTGAGCAATTCCAATCGGGCAGAGAGTTTGCATTGGCTGTGAACATACGCAGGACGGCAAGGTGCCGGTGGTGCGGTCGCGAGGTCAGGCCATGAGTATCGTCAAGTTGCTTGGATTCGAGACAATGGGATGCGGATGCGTGGTCGGGCACTATCGGGATGCCGGCACCATCAGCGTCGTCACCTACGTCGAGGAAAAGGCAGTCACGTGCGGTGAGGTCGGGCATCGCCGAAATCACGCCGTGCTGAGCCGTCGACGCCGGGTTGCGGCGCCAGCCGCGGTGCGCGCGAGCGCCGCACCCGCTGTTCGCGTCGCTGCGGCGAGCTGACGACGGATCGGGCGTGGTACGCTCCGGGCGCGACGACCGCCCGGGATGCCCATGGAGCGGCGTCGCGTCCGCTCGCACCGCCCGTCATGGACCTCCGTCAACTCGAGATCATCCGCGCGATCGCCGAGACCGGGTCGTTCACGGCCGCCGGGGAAAAGCTCAACGTTTCGCAGTCGGCCATCAGTCGCCAGGTCCTCCTGCTCGAGGAGGAATTGAACGAGGCCGTCTTCCTGCGCATCGGGCGACGCATCCGCATCACGCCCGCGGGTGAGGCCCTCCTCCATCTCAGTCATCGCGTGTTCCTTGACGTCAAGGACACGGTCGCCCGCATCACCGACACCCAGGCGTCGTTGATCGGCCCGGTGCGCTTGGCTGGCGGCATGACTGTCAGCCTCTACGTGTTCCCGGCCTTGCTTCGTGACTTCCGGCGCCATCACCCCGACGCGGAGATCAAGATCACCGCCGGCGCGACCGACAAGTGCCTGGCCGGCC
>DATJTM010000724.1:0-8405 GCA_035503395.1 Luteitalea sp. | reverse complement strand
GCGGCCACCTCGACTCCGAGTTTGCGCGGTGCCTGGTTTTCGAGCGCTTTGGCGATGGCGGCGATGTGCTCGGGCGTGTTGCCGCAGCAGCCGCCGGCGATGTTGATCAAGCCGTCGTGCGCGAAGTGCCCGAGGTGCCGGGCCATGTCGTCGGGACCGAGATCGAAGCCGGTCGGCGACAGCGGATTCGGCAGCCCGGCGTTCGGGTAGCACGAGATCGCCGTCGTCGATCGGGCCGCGAGCTGCTCGAGGAACGGGTACATCAGGTCGGGACCCAGCGAGCAATTCAGGCCGACCGAGAGCGGATCGACGTGCGCGACCGCCGTCCAGAACGCCTCGACGGTCTGCGCCGAGATCATCGTCTCGCCGCCGCGGCCGACCGCCGCCGAGATCATGATCGGCAGGCGCACGCCGTCCTGGGCGAACACTTCCTGGATGGCGACCAGGGCCGCCTTGGCGTTGAGCGAGTCGAAGATGGTTTCGACCAGGAGCAGGTCGGAGCCGCCGGCAATCAGGGCCCGCACCTGTTCGGCGTACGCCAGCTTCACCTGATCGAAGGTGACGACGCGGAAGCCGGGATCGTCGGCATCCGGAGAGTTCGAGAGCGAGACCGTGAGCGGCCCGATGGCGCCGGCGACGAAGCGGGGGCGCCCCGTCGCGTCGGCGACCCGATCCGCCCACTCCCTACACTGTTGCGCCGAACGCTCGTTGATCTCCCAGGCGAGGTCGCGCAGGAACTGGTCCTCGATGATCCGCTGGTAGAACGCGGGATCCTTGCGGCCGCCGTGCTCGCGCGGATCGTCGACGAAGAACTCGCTCTGGCTGATCGTGGTCGCGCCGAACGTGTTGGTCTCGATGATGTCCGCGCCCGCCTCGAGGAACCGGCGGTGGATGTCGCAGATCATCGTCGGCTGCGTCAGCGAGAAGATGTCGCCATTGTTCAGCAGATCCTTCGGCGCGTCCCTGAACCGCTCGCCACGAATATCGGCCTCGGTCATGCCGTAGGTCCGGATCGTGGTGCCCATGGCGCCGTCGATGATGGCGACGCGCTGCGCCAGGATGTCTTGGAGGGGGTGGGTGGGGGCAACCGTAGGAGTCGTCATCAGCGAGTGGGTACTGGGAAGCCCGGTCGCAGCCGGATTGTTACATCCATAAATCTACCTACATTGATTTATGGTTGCAAGCCTGCCCGATTGGTGTCGCGTGAGGTCCACACGACTGGTATCGTGGGGCCGATCATTTTCAGCTCGAGGTGGCGCGGGAGTCGCCTGGACGGTTCGCATTACCCGCAGGGTGGTGAGGACTTGCCCCCATTGCGGTGAGGGCGCGTCAGGACGCACAGTCGCACGAGAGGATGTGCCGTGCAGACCACCGGGATGAGTACCGTGCGTGAGGACCCCAAGCCGGGTCAGGACTCGCCGCCGGCCACGCGCCCGACACAGGCGCCGCCGATCAAGGTCCTCCTCGTCGACGACCACGAAGCCGTACGCCAGGGCCTGGCGATGCTGCTGAACGCGGTCGACGCGATCGAGGTGGTGGGAGAAGCCTGCGACGGCCGCGATGTCGTGGGGCTCGTGCAGCGCCTCGAGCCCGACGTCGTCGTGATGGACGTGGCGATGCCTGGTGTCAACGGGCTGGTCGCCACGCGGGGGCTCAAGGCTGCCGCCGAGAATGTCGCCGTCGTCGTCCTCACCCGCCACAGCGACGATGCGTACGTGCAGGAACTGCTGAAGGCCGGTGCCTCCGCCTACGTGCTGAAGCAGAGCACGTCGAACGAACTGGTCGCCGCCGTCCAGGCCGCCGCGAACGGCCACCTCTATCTCGACACCTCGTTGCGCGATCGCCTGTCGGCGACCTTCCTGCGGCGCCACTCGCGCGCCGAGGCGCCGCCACCGTCGTTGTCGGAGCGTGAGACGGTGGTGCTGCGCGACATCGCGTGGGGCTACAGCAACAAGGAGATCGCCTCCCGGCTCGATCTCAGCGTCAAGACCGTGGAAGTGCACAAGGCCAACGGCATGCGCAAGCTGGGCTTGCGTGGCCGGCTGGATGTCGTGCGCTACGCGCTGCTCCAGGGCTGGCTGCAGGAAGGGTAAAGCCGGCAGTCGGCGGTCGGCAGTGGGCAGTCGGCTGGTCGGCAGTTCCACGCGACCCGTCCCACACCATTCGCGCCTCATCGCCATCGCTTCGAAGGCACGGGATAGACTCCTGTCGGTTCGCCGAGGAGTCTCCCGCTCATGCTCATGTCCTGGCTCGCTGACGTCCGGATTGCGGTACGTCAGCTCTGGAAGCGTCCGGCCTTCACCCTCGTCGCCGCCGGCACGCTCGCGCTCGGCATCGGCGCCGCCACTGCCCTCTTCAGCGTCGTCTACGGCGTTCTCATCAGCCCCTATCCGTACGCACGCCCAGGCGAGATCTGGGCGCCGGGGCTCAGCACGGCCGCCGGCGCACAGCGGGTGCGGCCGTACCGTCACGACGCCTTCGAGGAGATGGCGCGACAGCCAGCGTTCGGCGACGTCATGGCGACCGCTCCCGGCTCTCGACTGCTGACGGGCGGATTCGCGCCGGAGACCATCAGCACGATCGCCGTCTCGCCCAACGCGTTCCGCTTCCTCGGCGTCGCCCCGGTCATCGGGCGCACCATCCAGCCAGCCGACGTCCTGGCGACAGGTGAGGCCCGCCCTGTCGTCGTGCTGTCGTTCCGACGCTGGCAACAGGCCTTCGCCGGTGCCGCCGACGTCCTCGGCAAGACGATGCGGCTCGACGATGTGGACCATCAGGTAATCGGGGTGATGCCGCCGCGATTCGGCTGGTGGACGAGCGACGGCGTGTGGGTGCCGCTGGCGCGCACCGACGCGGCGATGATGGTCTTCCCGATCGCGCGATTGCGCGACGGCGCCACGCCGGAGGTCGCCACGCAGCAGTGGCAGGCGCTGGTCCCCGCGATCGTCAACGCCCACCCGGATCAGTACCCGCGCGACGGCGTCAAGGGGATACTCACCAACTATCTCGACGTCACCGTTGCCAGCGGACCGATGCAGCAGAGCCTGCGCCTGCTGTTCGGCGCCGTCGGCCTGCTGCTGCTGATCGCCTGCGCGAACGTCGCCAACCTGCAGCTGGCACGCGCCTCGTCGCGCACACGCGAGATCGCGGTGCGACTTTCGATCGGAGCCGGCCGCGGCCAGATCGTCAGACAGCTGCTCACCGAGAGCGTCGTGCTCGCGCTGATCGGCGGCCTCGCCGGGCTCGCCTTCGCCTACGTGATCATCGAGGTGATGGTCGACCTGATGCCGACCTTCTTCGTGCCCAACGAGGCGCGTATCGAACTGAACACGCTGGCGCTCGCGTTCTGTACCGGCGTCTCGGTGATCAGCGGCATCGCGTTCGGGCTGGCGCCGGCGCTGCAGACGTCGCGTCCCGATCTGGTGACGGCGCTCAAGGACGAAGCCCGCGGCAGCAGTGGCGGTGGCAAGGACACGACACGCAACGTGCTGGTCGTCGCCGAAGTCGCCGTGTCGGTGGTGCTGCTGGTCACGGCCGCCCTCACCGTGCGGAGCTTCATGACTTTGCAGCAGGTGTCGCTCGGCTTCGAGCCGGAGGGCATGGTCTCGGTGGGCGTGCCCTTGCCGCCGCGGACGTACGACACGCGCGAGTCACGCGACCGATTTGCCAGGACGCTCGTGGATCGCGTGCGTGCCTTGCCACAGGTCGACGGCGTCACCATCGGCAATGGCGGCATGCCGTTCGGTGGGCCCGAATCGCCGTATGCCATCGACGGGCAGGCGGCCGTCGACGGCCAGCGCGCGCAGGTCCACCTGGCCGGCGAGGACTACTGGCGCGTGCTCGGCGCGCCCATCCGGCGCGGCCGCGGCTTCACGGACCGGGAGGTCGCGGCCGGCGAATCGGCCGGCGTGATCAACGAGGCGTTCGCCAAGCTCTTTCCGCCAGGCGTCGACCCGGTGGGTCGCCGCGTTCACCTCGCGCTCCTCGCCGCGCCGCCCAATCCGCAGGTGTTGTTGAAGGAAGGGGTCTCGCCGCTGGTGACGATCGTCGGCGTGATGACCGACGTGCGCAACGAGGGCCTCCAGCGGCAGCCGCGACCGGCCATCGTCATTCCGTACACGCTGCTCGCGCCAACCGGGCGCACGTTGACGGTCAGGACGTCCGGCCCCGTGGAACCGCTGTTCAACGCCCTTCGTCAACAAGCGCTGCAGATGGATCCGCTGCTGCCCTTGTCGACGCCCTACACCGGGACCGAGGCGATCGCCGAACAGACTGCGCAGCCGCGCTTCACGATGGCGTTGTTTGGCGCGTTCGGTGCCCTCGGGCTCGCGCTGGCGATGGCGGGGCTCTACAGCGTGCTGTCGTACCTGGTGTCGATGCGCCGCCGCGAGATCGGCATCCGGCTGGCACTCGGCGCACAACCGTCGCAGATCAGGCGTCTGTTCGCCTTGACCGGGCTCGGACTGGTCGCGGCCGGTCTGGTGGCCGGCGGCATTGGCAGTGCCGTCCTGGCGCGCGTGCTGGCCAGCCAGTTCGACGTCTTCGGACAGACGTCGATCGACCTCCTGTCGCTGGGGAGTGTCGGGATACTGTTAGGAATCGCGGCCCTGGCCGCGTGCGTCCTGCCGGCGTCGCGGGCAGCCGCCGTGCCGCCGACCGAATCGATGCGCTGAGGTGACCTGACCGTGCTGTTCAATCGTTCGACCACGCCGACGCCCACTCCGGCCGCCACCACGCCGCAACTCGACGACAACGGCGCCATCGTCGGGCTGCGCGACATCGAGAAGTCGATTCCCCAGGGGGGCGGCCAGCTGTTCCTGCTGCGGCGCGTCTCGCTGGACATCCGTCCCGGCGAGTTCGTCTCGATCATGGGACCGTCGGGCGCCGGCAAGTCCACGCTCCTGCACATCCTCGGCATGCACGACGCCAGCTGGCGGGGCACATACACGCTGCTGGGGCACCCGATCCACGCGCTGTCGACCAAGGCGCGCGCGGCGTTGCAGAAGCGGCACATCGGCTTCGTCTTCCAGAGCTACCACCTGCTCGACGACCTCACGGTCTACGAGAACATCGAGCTGCCGCTGTCGTACCGCGACGTCAAGGCGTCGGACCGCCAGAGCATCGTCGCCGAGATCCTCGACCGCTTCCGGATCGTCGCCAAGAAGGACCTCTATCCGAGCCAGCTGTCGGGCGGCCAGCAGCAGCTGGTCGGCATCGCCCGCGCCGTCGCCGCCAGCCCGTCGATCATCCTGGCCGACGAGCCGACGGGAAACCTTCACTCGTCGCAGGCCCAGGAAATCATGGAGCTGTTCCGGCAGCTGAACGACCAGGGGGTGACGATCGTCCAGGTGACGCACTCCGAAGAGAACGCGCGCTACGGATCGCGCGTCATCCGCCTCCGCGACGGCCTTCTCGACGAGACGTAGCGTCAACACGGGTCTTGGGCCTTGGGCCTTGGGCCTTGGCAAACAGCCACCTACCGCCACACGGTAGGGGCCGCTCTCTGAGCGGCCGACATTCGGGCGCCTCAAAGAGGCGCCCCTACCTTTTCACCCGTCGCCCGACCGACCTCCCTTCGACCCGCCGCCGATATACTGGCGGCCGTCCGGCGACGTCCATCGCGCCGGCCCCGGTCCGGACATCGTCGGCGCGCCGCCGGGGTCTGCCGGACGTGGATCTCGAGGAGGACTCATGCCTTTCGCTCGCGTCGCATCGGGCGTCGCGTTGATGCTCGCCGTCGTCTCGTCGCCGGCGCTCGCCCAGACCCCGAAACCCGGCGAGGCGTTGATCGGCCGCTGGGATCTGGTCGTCCAGCGCGGCACGCAGACGGCGCCGTCGTGGCTCGAAGTCGAACGCTCGGGCAGCGCCACGCTCGTCGGACTGTTCGTCGGCGCCGGCGGCAGCGCCCGCCCCATCGCCAAGATCGAAGTGACCGACGGCACGTTCCGCTTCGCCATCCCGCCCCAGTGGGAGAGCAACCCGAAGGACATCACCTTCGAAGGCAAGCTCGAAGGCGAGCGACTCACCGGCTCGATGACGTCGGGCGACGGCCAGACGGTGACGTGGACCGGCACCCGCGCGCCGTCCCTGCGGCGCAAGGGCACGCCGGCCTGGGGTCAGCCCGTGACGCTCTTCGGCGGCAAGTCGATGGACGGATGGCAGCCGGTCGGCCGCCGCGAGTCCAAGTGGACCGTCGTCAACGGCGTGCTCACCAACGCCGACAGCGGCGCCAACCTGGTCACGACGCAGAAGTTCGACGACTTCAAGCTGCACCTCGAGTTCCGCGTGCCGAAGGGCTCCAACAGCGGCATCTACCTGCGCGGCCGCTACGAACTCCAGGTGGACGATGCCGCCGGGCTCGAACCGTCGTCACATCACCTCGGTGGGCTGTATGGCTTCATCGCGCCGAGCGAGAGCGTCGCGCGTCCGGCCGGTGAATGGCAGACGATGGACATCACGCTGGTCGGACGCATGCTGACCTACACGCTCAACGGCACGATGGTCATCTGCAATCGCGAGATTCCCGGCATCACCGGTGGCGCGATCGACAGTGCCGAGGGCGAGCCCGGTCCGCTGCTGATTCAGGGCGACCACGGCGCCGTCGAGTACCGGAACATCGTCATCACGCCGGCGAAGAGCACGACGAAGTAGCGAACGACGCGTTGTCGAATTCGGTAGGGTCGGCCCGCCGGGCCGTCCCTTTCCGACAGGCGGGTTGCCGTCGGACCGCCTCAACCGAGCAGCCTCCCAAATCAGCTCGAGCCGACCTGACTTGACGTGTGACAGCTGTCGCAGTACCGTGTGCGACAACTGTCACATGCCGGTCTCCCCTGTGCTGACGCGTCGTGAACGCGAAATCCTCAATGCCGTCTTTGCACTTGGCAACCGCGCCAGTGCCGAGCAGATACGCCAACGGCTGACCGCCCCCCCGACCGACTCCTCGGTGCGGGTGATGCTCGGCCGGCTCGAACGGAAGGGGCTGCTGGAGCACGTGCAGGATGGCGCCCGCTTCCTCTACTCGGCGACCCGCTCGCCTGCGATCGCCAAGCGTTCGGCCATTCGCGAGTTGGTCGACACGTTCTTCGACGGTTCACGTGCCCGACTGCTGACCACGCTCGTCGGCCAGGGATCGTGGTCCGACGACGAGCTCGATCAACTCGAGGCGGCCGTCGAACGCGCCCGACTCGAGCGCCAGGTCAAGAGCGGTCGGAACTGAGTCGCATGGCCAGCCTCATCGGTGTCGCCGCGCTCGTGATCAAGGTGACGGTGGTGCTGTGCCTGGGGCTGGCACTGTTGCGGGCGACCAGTCGTCGCTCTGGCGCGATTCGTCACGCGATCGCCGCCATCACCTTGGGCGCCGCGGCACTCGTACCGCTGGCCACCTTGGTAGTGCCGCCCCTGGGACTGCTGCCGACGCCGGTCTCCCTCTCGACGGCCGCGGCCGTTGGAGAGAGCGGCCTCGCGGTGGATGTGCCCGACTCACCATCGGTGCAGGCAGACGACCGGCCCTCCCTGCACGTTCGGTGGATGATCACGGCGGTCTACGCCTGTGGAACTGTTCTCGGCGCCTGGCCGGTTGTTTCTGCGCTGACGCGCTCGCGCCGCCTGCGTCGGGAGGCGCGACTCTGGCGACATCACATCGCCGTCGTGCGAGCACCACTGTCACGGCGACCTCGTTGCGTCCCACTGCTCATCCACGATGCGGTGTGCAGCCCGGTCGCGTGCGGTGCCAAGTCGCCCGCGATCATCTTCCCGTCTTCCGCCCCGGCATGGGACCCGATCGATGTCGATCGAGCGATGGCGCACGAACTGGCGCATCTCCGCCGGGCGGACCAGGTGACGCACATGGCGGCGCGACTGATCTGCGCCGTGTTCTGGTTCCATCCCCTGGTGTGGCTCTGCTGGCGAACGCTCCGCCTCGAGGCGGAGCGCGCTGCCGACGATGCCGTCGTGTCTGAGTTCGAAGCGACGGCCTACGCCACCCAGTTGATTCGCATCGCGCGGGATCACGGGGCCAGCCTGGCCGAGCGTGGTCTGCTGACGATGGCGCAGCCAGGAGAGCTCTCCCTTCGCGTGCGGGCCGTGCTCGATGCGGACCGTTGCCGTCAGCCGTTGCGGCAGGCCGAGTCGCGACGCATGGCGACCATTGGTGTGGCGGTTGCCGCGACCGTGGGGAGCCTGGGCGCGACGGCAGCGCCGCCAGTCGCAGCTCCGGCGCCGGGCGTGCCGGTGTTCCAGTCGGCGACGATCCGCCGCAGCACGGCCGACGAAGCGATGGCATTGCGACCGCGGCCGGCCGGCTCGCTGACGATCACGGCGGCGCCGTTGCGAACGCTGATTCGGCTGGCATACGGGGTGCAGGAACACGCCATCGTCGATGGCCCCACGTGGCTTGCGACGTCCCG
>DATJTM010000723.1:0-4765 GCA_035503395.1 Luteitalea sp. | reverse complement strand
GGGCGCCTCAGAGAGGCGCCCCTACCATCAGACGATCTTCACTGGCATCGGCACGACGTGATTGATGACGTACGTGCCGAAGTCCGGATTGCGGGTCGCGGGCTGCGTGCGGCCCTTCGCGTCGGTGGCGCGCGACATCAGGACCGCCTCGCCGGCGCCGGCCGGCACCTGCCAGCGGTAACGCCAGCGACGCCACGTCCACGCACTCTCGGGATCGGTGAACTCGGCGTCCTTCCACGTGCTGCCGCCGTCGGTGCTGACCTCGACACGATTCACCACGCCGTCGCTCCACGCGAGCCCGACGACTTCCGCAGTCGCACCTCCGCGCACCTCCGCCGCCGGCGAGGGACTGGCAATCACCGACTTCACGTGCAGTCCGAGCAGCGGGCGACGGGATGGACGCCCGGAGCTGCGGTCCCAGTACGCGTAATCGGTGGATTCCCAATAGCTCGCAAAGTCGCCCTTCAGCACCTCGATCGACGACAGCCACTTGACCGAGGCCATCCCGAACGTGCCAGGCACGATCAACCGCACCGGGGCGCCGTGCGCTGCCGGTAGCGGCTGACCGTTCATCGCATAGGCGACGAACGCGTCGCGCGTCTTCGCCTCGTCGATCGGCAGGCTGCGATGGAACGTAATCGGACCCGCCGGCAACGGCGTGTTCTTGACCTCGCCCTTGTCGCGACCTTCGAACAGCAGACGCGTCGCGTCGGTCGCGGCACCCGCACGCGATAGCAGGTCCGACAGGCGAACGCCCGTCCACTCAGCGGTGCTCACGGCGCCGCGCTCCCACTGCACACCGCCGACGGCCGGCTTCAGGTAGCTGCGGCCATTGCCGGCGCACTCGATCGTCACCACGCGGGAAAACTTCGGTAGGGCGCGCAACTGATCGAGCGTCAGCGTGAGCGGCTGCCCCACTGCGCCCTTCACCTGCAGCGTCCAGGTCGCCGCGTCCACCTGCGGCACCGCGAAGTGACTGCGGATGTAGTGCGCGTCGGTGGGCGTGATGAACTCGACCAACGCGGCGGGCTCGGTCTCGAGATTGTCGGGCGCCGACTGTCGGACGATGCGACGCCCGACGGTGGCGACCTGCGCCAGCAGCGCACTCGCACGACCATGCAGCGAAGCCGCGACTGCCGTCATGGCGGCGGTAGTGAGGAATCGTCGACGGGATCCGGCCTTCATGCCACTCGTCCCTCGCGCACGACGCCGATCTTCGGGCACGTGTCGTTGAGGATGCACCGGCCACACAGCGGGAACACGGGCTTGCACACGTGTTGCCCCCACGTCACCAGGTACAAATTGATGTTTGCCCACCAAGTCCGCGGCGCCACCTTGTACAGTGCCTGCTCGGTCTGCTCGGGCGTTCGCGTCCGCACCCACCCGAACCGGTTCGCGATGCGATGGACATGCGTATCCACGCAGATGTTGTCACGACTGCGGCACGCGACGATGAGCGTCAGGTTGGCGGTCTTGCGTCCGACGCCAGGCAGCGTCAGCAACTCGTCCATCGTCGTCGGCACCTGGCCGCCGAAGGCGCGCAGGAGAATGCGTGCCGTCTCCTTCACGTGGACGGCCTTGTTCCGGTAGAAGCTGACCGGATAGATCAGCTTCTCGACACGCGAGACAGGCAGCTTCGCCAGGCGCTCGGCATCGGGCGCGACCTTGAACAACCGCAAGGACGCATCGAGCGTGACCGGGTCCTTCGTCTGCGCCGACAGCATCGTCGACACCAGCACCTGAAACGCGTCGCCCATCAACTCCTCGGCGATCTTCTCGATCGCCGGCAGTTCCATCGTCTTGATGGCCCCGCCGAGCCGCTTCAGCGTCGGCGCAACGGGCAGCGGCGGGCGGAGCGTCGAGATGGAGAGCGACGGAAGGGGCATCGAGAATCTCAGAGGTTCACGATTTCAGAATCTCAGCACCGCCGGAATGCTTCGAGGGTTGGCGGTGGGAATGAGATTCTGAACTTCATGAAATTCTGCAATTGCCTGTTTACGGCAGATAGCTTCCCGGAATCGGCGTGACGGGCGCGCGGCCGGCAAGCACTTCGATGACGTTGCGGGCGGCGAGGTTGCACATCGCCGTGCGCGTCTCGCGCGTGGCGCTGCCGAGGTGCGGGATCAGGAAAGCGTTGTCGAACTTGAGCAGCCCGGGATGCACCACCGGCTCGAGTTCGTAGACGTCGAGCGCGGCGCCCGCGATCCAGCCGTTCTCGAGGGCCGACACCACCGATGCCTCCTCGACGACCGGACCGCGCGCCATGTTCACCAGGTACGCGGTCGGCTTCATCAACCGAATCGACGTGGTGTTGATCATGTGCCGCGTCTCGGTGGTCAGCGGCACGTGCAGCGTGACGATGTCGGACCGCTGCAGCAGTTCCTCGAGCGCCAGTCCCTCGTAGGGCACGCCACCCGGCCCCGTGATCTTCTCGTCCGCACGACGCGGCGATCGCAGGTACACCACGCGCATCCCGAAGGCGTCGGCCTTGGCGGCAACCGCCTGGCCGATGCGGCCCATGCCGATGATGCCGAGCGTCTTGCCGACCAGGTCCATGCCGAGCAGGAAATCGAGCTGGAAGCCCTTCCACTGCCCGGCGCGCAGGATGCGTTCTCCCTCACCGAGGCGACGCGTCACACCGAGGATCAGTCCCCACGTCAGGACGGCGCAGGCCTCGTCGAGCACGTCCGGCGTGTTGGTCGTGATGACCTTGCGTTGACGCGCTGCGTCGATGTCGATGTTGTTGTAGCCCACCGCGACATTGGCGACGATCTTCAGCCCGCGCACCTGATCGAGGAATGCAGCGTCGACGCGGTCGGTGCCCTGCGCCACCAGCGCCGAACAGCCCTTCGTGCGCTCGAGCAGTTCCTCGGACGACGGACTGCCGCTCCGATCGAACACGTCGAGGTCGGCATGCTCGGCGAGCAGGTCGAGTGTTTCCTGGAAGAGGCGGCGTGAGACGAAGACGCGCGGGCGCGCGGACGAGGCCATGACGGCTGGTTCCCCCCTGGGAGCTAGTGACCGTAGGACTGACAGAAGCCGCAGTGATGACAGCGCACGTGCGGCTCGACGACGCACGGCGCGTCGGGCTCGACCGGCGCGAGGAACACGAAACGGCCGTGCGAGAGATGCGTCTTCCAGGCGGCGGTGTCCGACGACGGACGGCTCGGCGAGCCGTCCCTACCGAGTACGCCGGGGGCCATCGTTCCAACGCGGCCTTCACCGAGATGACGGGCGAGCGCGTCGCGCACCAGCGCGCGAACCTGCTGTTCGTCCATCAGCGGGCTCCCTCAGTGTCGAGCGCGTCGACGATGCCGATGATGGCCGCGTCCACGGGGGCGCCTTTCCGCCCCAATGCGTCACCGGCCGCTTTCCCTTCGATGACGAGCAGGACGCGTTCGCCGACGCCGGCGCCGACGCTGTCCACCGCGAGGACCGCCGTGCCGCGGGCGGTGCCGTCAGGAAGCTCCGGCTGCACCAGCAACAGCTTGGCGCCGTGCAGCTTGGCGTGCTTCTGGGTCGCGACGACCGTGCCCACCACCGTGCCGATCTGCACGTCAGGCCACCACGTCCGCGTGGTCGACGATGCCGACGATGCTGGCATCGGTGGGAACGTCGACCGGATGGAAGGGGTACGCGGCTTCGCGACCGCGGACGAAGAAGACGCGCTCACCGACGCCCGCACCAGCCGCGTCGGTCGCGACGAGCGGACGGCCGGCATCGGCGCCGTCGCGCGCCAGCGGCTGGATCATCAGCAGCTTGACGCCCGACAGGCGGGCGTCCTTGTGCGTGCTGACGACGGTGCCGACAACGCGAGCGAGATGCATGGGAGAGAGCGACGGCCGTCAGGCCATCGAGACGCTGTCGACGATGCCGACAATGGCGGCGTCGACAGGCGACTGCGCGAGGCCATCGGCCATGCGCGCCGAGCTGCCCGACACGACGAGCACCGTCTCGCCGTTGCCGGCGTCGACGGTGTCCACGGCGACCAGCGCGCCGCCTTCGAGCTGCCCGTCAGGGGTGACGGGGCGCACGATGAGGAGCTTGGCGCTGAGCAGCCGGTCGTCCTTGCGGGTCGCCACGACGGTGCCGACGACCCTGCCCAGAATCATTTCGTGGAGGCCTTGCCGATCGGCAGCACGTCCTCGAGGTTGCTGTGCGGACGCGGGATGACGTGCACCGACACGAGCTCGCCGACGCGACGCGCAGCGGCCGCGCCGGCATCGGTGGCGGCCTTCACGGCCGCGACGTCGCCACGGACGATGGCCGTGACGTAGCCGGCGCCGATCTTCTCCCAGCCGACGAGCGTGACCTTGGCGGCCTTCACCATCGCGTCGGCGGCCTCGATCATCGCCACGAGACCCTTGGTCTCGATCATTCCCAGTGCTTCACCCATATTCGAATCACCTGGCGCCTGGCGCCGACGTGCGCGGCCTGGCCGCGCGTCTGGACATGGTCACGCGCTCAGACGTCGCGCGTCACCTGACGTACCGCATCGGCAATGAGGGCCGCAAGCTCGCGGTATGTTAATCGAATTTCCCCACCGGCGCCGCCCGTGCCGCCCCCGGGCGCGCAGCCCGGACCGGTGACCGGCGACGCGACGATGCGCGGCCCGTTCGAGGCCGGTGCATCGACGAACTGGCAGGTCACCGCGTCGGCCTCGGCCATCGTCGGGTCAGTGCAGATCGGGGCCGGCGACTTGATGCCGTAGAAGTCGCGCAGGCCCTGCAGCCGGTCGACTTCCTCACGCGAAATCAGGTTCTCC
>DATJTM010000722.1:0-2935 GCA_035503395.1 Luteitalea sp. | reverse complement strand
CGTCACGACACTGCCGTCGCTGATCTATCCGATCGTCTCGATCGGTCGGCTCGACGCCACGTGGAGCCTGCTGCTGTCGATGACGGTCCTGCAGTGGTTGTGCGGCGTGCTGGCCGGCGCCACCGGGTTCGTCGCCGTCATCGCACTGCGTGAAGCGACATGGGCGCTGCTCGGCCCGCGCCTCTTCATGCGCATCTCGGCCGCCCTGCAGGGCCTGCTGATCGTCGCGAGCATCGTCGCCTTCTTCCTGCTGCCGTCGTGGACCGCGCAGCAGCTGTCCTCGCCCACCGTGCGGAATCCGGTCACCCGGCGCGTCGACATCGAGGCGACGCTCGCGCAGCCGATCACGCCATCCTCCGTTGCGCTGTGGCTGCCGCCGGTGATGTGGACGGGCGCCTTCGAGGTGGCCGCCGGGCGGCACGTAGCGAGCCTGCCACCCGACAACACGCATCCCCGGCCGATCCGGAGACGGGGCGAGCATCGCCTGCGCGAATACTGGAAGGTCGTCGACGTCCTCGGCGGCAGCCTGCGGCGTGCGACGACGACGTTCGCCGCTCTGCTGATGCTGGCGGTCGTCGCGGCGGTCTGGAACGGCCGCAGCCGCGCCGCCGGCGGGGCGCTGCTGCCGACGCGCCGATCGGTCGTCGTCGCAATGGTCGATCGATTCGCGCGGGTGGTCCCGAGGCCGGAGACACGCGCGGGATTCAGCTTCTCGTGGCGAACGCTCCTGCGGAGTCAGCCGCACCGGTTGCTGCTCGCCGTCGGCCTGGCCGGCGGTCTCGCCGCAGGCACAGTGGGACTGGTCGACGACCCGCCGCGCCACAGCACGCTGGCCGAGGCGTCGATCACGCTGCTGTCGGTGCAGAGCCTCCTGGTGGCGTGCGTCGCCGGCGGCGTCCGCGCGGCCTTGCGGCGCGGCAGCGACGGACGAGCGTCGTGGATCTATCCGATGACGTGGACCGGAGCGCGCGGGGCCTATGACTCGGGCGTCGTCGCCGCCGCGACGGCCGTGACGTGCACGCCGCTCGTGATGCTGCTGCCGATCTACGTGCAGATGTTCGGCCTCGCCGACGCGCTCCTGCACGCGCTGACGGGCGCCCTGCTGGCTCTGGTGTTCACTGAAGCGTTCGTGCTGCGGCAGCCGACGCTGCCGCTCGTGGAAGATGCCCCGACGACGGATGCCGGCAAGGCGCTGCCGATGCTCGCGCTGCCGGCGGCCCTGGCCATCGCCGCGATCGTCGCCGCGTTCGAACGTCGCGCGCCGATGGTGGCCGTCGGCGGCCTGCTCACGGTGTGGCTGGTGCTGCACGTCGTGCGGACGATGCGACCGGCGCCGGTCGACGCGCTGAGCGATCCCGAGTTACAGGACAGCGCGATCGAGTTGGGGCTGTATCGCTGAGCAGTGACAGCGGAACCGTCCGACACGTCGGACGGCTACGACAGTTGGTCCGACGACGCCGGCCGAACAGGCCGGCGGCCACCGCAGATCGAACTGGTCGCGTGGCTGATCGCCACGCGCCGTTTCATGGGCGCCTCGGGGAGGCACCCCTACCAGCGGGATTCAGCACCTCGGCTACACATCTCCGTCGATGTTCTGGATCTGGCGGCCGCTGCAGCGTGTTGGCATAGAGTGCAGTCGTAATGCAGATCACGCGGCGGGGATTCGGAGCGACGCTGGGCGCGCTGGCGGTCGTGGGCGTCGCGGCACACGGGCAGGCCGGGCCGACGCGGCTGCGACGTTTCGGGGTGCAGGCGGGCATCGTGCGCGAGGCGCTGGCCGCCGACTTCGACGGGTCGCTGGCGCGACTGGCCGCGCTCGGCATCACCACCATCGAGCTGCAGTGGTACGGCGGCAACTTCGGACGGTCGCCGCAGCAGATTCGACGCGCCTGTGATGCGGCAGGCATCCGCGTGACGTCGGCGCTCGTGCGGGCCGGCGCGGTGCTCGTGGGCTGGCCCCGCCATCTCGAGGCGCTGCACGTCCTCGGCGCCTCCCATCTCGTCGTCGTCAACCTCACCGAGGACGAAGCCCAGTCGATCGACGACTGGCGCGAGTGGGCCGACCGCTTCAGTACGGCTGGCGCGGCGGCGCGGAAGGCGGACCTGTGGCTCGGCCTGCACAATGAGCCGCACTTCGTCACGCCGCTCGAGGGACGCATTCCCTACGACGAGTTCATCGCGCGCAGCAATCCCGAGACGGTCGCGTTGTCGATGGACGCGGCCAACATGATTCGAGGCGGCGGCGATCCGATCGCGTACCTGCGTCGACATCCTGCCCGCTATCGCAGCGGACACCTCAAGGACCTGACACCAGCGGGTATCGTCGGCGGCCGGTTCGGTGAGGGACGCCTGCCGTTGCAGGCCGTGCTCGACGCGATGCCGACGCAGGCCCGCAACGACCTGTTCCTCGAGCATCCGCTCGGCGCGGATCCGTTCGGGGAACTGGCGCGCATCGCGCGACTCGTAGCGTAGCGGTCGAGCTTCAGCTCGACCGGCGTACGCAACTGAGCGTCGAACTGAAGTTCGACGTCTACGACTTCGGGTTCTGAAGTTCGACGCCTACGACGTTGGTGGGCTCGACGCCTACGACGTTGGGGTGCACGGAGCAGGGGGCCGGGTTGGGACCCGCCTTCGCCACAGGCTTCGGCGCGCCCAGGCAACCGGCCCTACCTTCCTACTTGACGTCGACGGTGCGGCCGGTGCGGACCGCTTCCTCGATCGCCTCGATGATCCGGACGTCGGCCAGGCCCATCTCGCCTGGCGTGCGATTGGGCGTGCCCTCCTGCACGCACTTCGCGAAGTGATCCATCTCCGACGCGAAGTGGTTGACCGGTGTGAACACAAGTTCTTCGACGTGCGCGCCACCCTCGTCCGGACTTCCCGTCTTCACGAACATTCTCTGTCCGCGGTACGCATAGGCGTTGTCGAGGTCGAT
>DATJTM010000721.1:0-5861 GCA_035503395.1 Luteitalea sp. | reverse complement strand
GCATCGTCAGCACCTTCTCGGGCCAGTCGGGCAGGCGCGTGGTGCCGTCGAGCAGTTCCTCGGCGTAGTGCGTGATGCGCAGGAACCACTGCTCCAGCTCGCGGGAGGTGACCTGCGCGCCGCACCGCCAGCAGGTGCCGTCGATGACCTGCTCGTTGGCGAGCACCGTCAGGTCGTTCGGGCACCAGTTCACCGTCGAGCGGCGACGGTACGCCAGGTCGCGCTCGAACATCCGGACGAACAGCCACTGGTTCCAGTGGTAGTAGTCCGGCAGGCAGGTGGCCAATTCGCGTTCCCAGGCGTAGCTGATGCCGAGCCGCTGCAACTGCCCTTTCATGTAGGCGATGTTGTCGAGCGTCCACTGCTCCGGGTGCAGGTTGTTCTTGATGGCGGCGTTCTCGGCCGGCAGGCCGAAGGCGTCCCACCCGAACGGATGCAGGACGTTGGCGCCCTGCATGCGCTTGAGGCGGGCGACGACGTCGCCAATCATGTAATTGCGGACGTGTCCGACGTGCGCGCGCCCGGACGGGTACGCGAACATCTCGAGGCAGTAGAACGACGGCTTCGACGGGTCTTCGGTGACCTCGAACGCCCTGGACGCGGTCCAGCGTTCCTGCCACTTCTTCTCGATGGTTTGCGGGGAATTGTCGGCCACGGCTAAGTCCTCAAGTATACCGTCCGGCCTCCGTCATTCGGCCGTCGGCCTTCGTGGCAGCCGCGCGCTGGGCAGGCGCGCGGGACATTTCGTAGCGGCCCGACTTGTCGGGCCGTTCCGCGAGCCCCCTGCCCTTACGCTGACCGTCGACCTGAAGGTCGACGGCTACGTCCGGTTTATGTCGTTCGTCGTTCGTCGTTCCCGCCGTTCGTCGTTCCTCCTGTGCTACGGTTCCCGGCCATATGCAACTTCACCGTGCCCTCTGTCTGGCGCTGGCACTCGCCTGCGCGCCGGCCGGCGTGCTGGCCCAGACCGCCGCCGTTCCCCGCCCCGAGTTCCCGCAGCCGCAGTTCGAGCGCAAGGACTGGGTCAACCTCAACGGTCCCTGGCGCTTTGCGTTCGACGATGGCAATACCGGGCTGCGGGAGGCCTGGTACGGCGCCGGACGCAGCTTCGACAAGCAGATCGTCGTGCCGTTCGCCTTCGAGAGCCAGAAGAGCGGGATCGGTGACACCACCTTCCATCCGGTGGTCTGGTACCAGCGGGAGATCACCGTCCCGGCCGCCTGGAAGGGTCGGCGCGTCCTCCTCAAGTTCGGCGCGGTCGACTACTACGCCACCGTGTGGCTGAACGGCCAGAAGGTCGGCGACCACGAGGGTGGCAGCACGCCGTTCTCCTTCGACATCACCGACCTGGCCAAGGACGGCGCCAACACGCTCGTCGTGCGGGCCGAGGACCCGCCGACCGACCGCTTCCTGCCGCGCGGCAAGCAGTACTGGAAAGAGAAGTCCGAGAGCATCTTCTATACGCGGACGACCGGCATCTGGCAGACGGTGTGGCTGGAAGCGGTAGGCGACAGTTACCTGTCGCACGTGCGGATCACGCCGACGATGGACGGCGCCGTGCGCTTCGATGGACGGCTCGCGAGGCCCAGCGCCGACCTGACACTCCGGGCGGTCGTCAGTCACGCGGGCGCCGAAGCCGTGCGGGGCGAGGCCAAGGCCGAAGGCGGTCGCGTCTCGCTCGGACTGGTGGTCTCCGATCCGCGCGCCTGGCAGGTCGGGCAGGGCAACCTGTACGACGTGCGCCTCGAACTCGTGAAGGCCGGCACGGTCGTCGACACCGTCCACACCTATTACGGCTATCGCGAGGTCAACGTCGACGCCAAGGGCCTGCAGTTCAATGGCCGGCGCATGTACCTGCGGATGATCCTCGACCAGGGCTACTGGCCCGAGTCGCTGCTGACGCCGCCGTCCGACGAGGCGATCCAGTACGACATCAAGACGTCGATCGCGATGGGCTTCAACGGCGCCCGCAAGCATCAGAAGGTGGAGGACCCGCGCTTTCTGTACTGGGCCGACAAGCTCGGCTATCTCGTCTCGGGCGAGATGGCGAACGCGTACCTGTACGACGACCAGTACGTCGGGCGATTCACGCGCGAGTGGATCGACGTGCTCGAGCGCGACATCAATCACCCGTCGATCATCATGTGGATTCCGATCAACGAGAGCTGGGGCACGCCCAACCTGCGCGACAAGCGGCAGCAGGCGCACCTGAAGGCGAATTACATGCTCACCAAGTCGATCGACCAGACCCGCCTGGTGATCGAGAACGACGGCTGGGAGCACGTCGACACGACCGACGTCTTCGGCATCCACGACTACGCGCGGACCGGCGAGGACTTCTACCGCAAGTACCAGGCGCTCGACTCCCCCACCGCCCGCGTGCCCGACAACAGCCGCGCCGCGCTCGTCCCCGGCTACGAGTACAACGGCTCGCCGATCTTCCTGTCGGAGTTCGGCGGCATCGCCTACCGCGCGCCGGGATCACCGGTGCCCGAAGGTGCATGGGGTTATTCAGGTGTGGAGAAGACGCCGGAAGACGCGCTCGCGCGCCTGAAGGGCATCTACGAAGCCATCCGCAAGGTGCCGCGCATCATCGGCATCTGCTACACGCAGCTCACCGATGTGGAGCAGGAGATCAACGGCTTGCTCACCTACGATCGCAAGCCGAAGTTCGACGTCAACGCGATCAAGGCGTTGAACGACAGCCTGCGGCCGTAGCAGCAAACCCACCGACGTGGGCGTCGAGCTTCAGCTCGACGCTCTCCGTCGACCTGAAGGTCGACGGCTATGCCTGATGATGGCGGCCTTCGCCGCTCGTCCGCCTTCGCCAAGGCTACGGCGGACAAGTCGTGACTACTTCATCGTCTTCAGCCGATAGATCTGCTTGCCCATTTCGATGAGGGTGATCACCAGCACCACCACGAATCCAATCGCAAAGCCGGCGTTCACCCACTCCACGATGGAAGCCACCGACTGACCGCCACTGCTGGTGATGCCTGGCCGGGCCACGACCCAGGCATGGGCCGACAGGACGAAGGCAGCGATCACCAGTTGGGCGCCGAGGAGTCCGAGCTTGATCGACGTCCGGCGTGCGTGGGACCCGGGCCACACGAGCGCGTGCATGTCCACGGCCAGTTGTGCCGCCGCCACCACGACGAGCGGGATGTACCAGGTACGCCACACGGGTGCGAAGTCGAGCACCTGAGCGAGCGGGCCGAGGGCGAACACCGGCGTCGTGGGTACCGCCAGCAACCAGCCGAGCGCGAGCACGCCGAACACCACGTCGACCACCGAGTTCACGCGTGACGATCGCTGTGCGCGCCGCGCGCCCACCATCCAGTCGGGAATCCGCCGCGGGTCCCAATCGGCTTTGACGTGGGTGCGCGACCCGGCGACGTCCAGCACCGCGAACGCAATCGTCGTCCAGGCGAAGACGATCAAGGCGCGCTCCGGGAACTCCATCATCGCGTCGAAGAAGTGCGGCAACGAACCGCGGTGCGACGCCGCGGCGATGACCGCGACGAGCACCGTGACCGCGGCGGCCGCCACGATCCCTACCTTCAGCGCCAGCCAGTAGATCGGGAAGAAGATCGGCCCGATCAATTGACGCGGCGCCCCGTACCGTCCGGCGACGGCCACCGGATGGCCATGGCGACGGAGGATGTCGGCGATCTCGGCCTCCGTCAGGTCACGTCCGAGCACCTCGGCGCGGTCCTCGAGTTCGGACGTCAGGTTCTCGGTGAGTTCGCGCAGGATGTCGTCCTGCTCGCGGCGCGGCAGGAAGAAGCGGACGGCGCTGAGGTAACGGTCGACGAGCGTCATCGAAGGAACTCCCGAAGCAGGCCGGCGAGGGCGGTGTCGAGTCCACGCCATTCGTCGAGCAACTGCGCCAGCATGGCTGCGCCCGACGGCGACAGCCGGTAGAACCGCTTGTTGCGCTTCCCCTCCTCGCGCCATTCGCTGGCCAGGAGGCCCTGAGATTCCAGCCGGCGGAGGAGCGGGTACAGCGTTCCCTCGTCCACTTCGAGGCCCTCGTCGGCGAGTCGCTTGCGTAGCGAATAGCCATACTGCTCGGCCTGCAGTGCCGCCAGCACCGCGACGGTGAGACAACCGCGCCGAAGCTCGAGCTTGAGGTTCTCGAACAGCGCCGCACCGGCGTCGTGACCTGTGTGCGACATGGTGTACGCCATACAGTGTGTGTCACACAGTATTACGGCACGCACGTCGACCGGGTTCCAAACGATTTCGTCGACGCGCAGTGATGAGTTCGTAGCCGTCGAACTTCAGTTCGACGGTCAGTGATGTTGATGCGTCGAGCTGAAGCTCGACGCCGACGCCGGGGAGCGGCTCAGCGGGAGCAGCCGGCGCGCTGGACGCGTCGCAGCGCGATTGTGGCGGCGATGGCACCAGCGACGGCGCTCCAGGTGACGATGTAACCGACGCGGATCTGGGAACCGCCGCGCCGCAACCACTCGACGAGCGTCAACAGCGCACCGATGGCCGCCGCCGACTGCAGGAACCGGCCGAGCCAGAATTGCCAGAGCATCTCAGCCCCGACTCCGCACGAGTGGATGCGCCGCGAGCGCGGCAACTGTCTCGCGCCCACGGCGATCCGGTCCTGCCGCATCTCGCCATGTGGTCTCGCCGTCGGACTCGCCATGCAGCACGTCGACCGCGGCGTCGAGGCATGCCCGGAGCGCCTGCAGGTCGTATCCGCCTTCGGTGACGACCGCCAGCCGTCCCTGGCATGACGCCTGCGCGCGTGCCCGCAGCACCGCCAGCCACGCGCGGTATCCGCCCGTCGACATGCGCTGCGACCCCAGCGGGTCGTCCTGATGGCCGTCGAAGCCGGCCGACACCAGGATGACGTCCGGCGCGAACGCCGCCAGTACCCCGTCGATGACCTCGTTCCAGACCAGGGCGTGGTCGGCGTCGCTCGCGCCGGCCTCGAGCGGAGCGTTGAGCGTGAAGCCCACACCCGCCCCATGGCCCGTTTCGGTGGCCGCGCCGGTGCCCGGATAGAACGGAAACTGGTGCGTGTTCACGACCAGCACCGACGGGTCGCCGTAGAACGCCCACTGCGTGCCGTTGCCGTGATGGACGTCGATGTCGACGATGGCGACGCGCGTCGCGCCGGCGGCTCGTACGGCCGCCGCGGCGATCGCGACATTGGACAGCAGGCAGAAGCCCATCGCCTGCCCACGCTCGGCATGATGTCCGGGTGGCCGGACGATCGCCAGCGTCGGTTGACCGTGCGACCAGGCGTGCAGGGCGGCCTCGGTAGCGGCGCCCGCCGCCAGTCGCGCGACCTCGATCGTGGCCGGCGACGTGAAGGTATCGGCATCGATCGCAGTGGCACGCCCATGTCGGGCGATCAGTTGCGCGAGGTGGTCGGCGTCGTGGACGCGCAGGATCTCCTCGTTGGTGGCCTCGCGCGGTTCGACGACGGGCACGCCGAGATCGCGGGCGCGCAACACCGAGGCGCGCATCACCTCGCCGCGTTCGGGCGATTCGGGATGACCGGCGGGCGTGAGGTGATCGACGACCCGCTCCGTGAAGAACAACCGCATGCGCACAGCGTACCGCGTCGTCGGCCTCGCTTCGCGAGGATCTACGCCACGTACGACGCGATGCGCTCGGCCAGTGCGGCGATCGTGTGCGACGGATTGCGGCCGATGGGCACCGGCACGATCGCGCCATCGACGACGTGCAGGTTGGGATGGCCGAAGACCTGCCCGATGTCGTCGACCACGCCGGTCGCAGCGGTCTCCCCCATCGCACAGCCGCCGAGCGGGTGCAGCGTGACGAGCCGCCCGAACAGGTCCCAGCCAAGGTCGGGTCGCAGGCGTCCGCCCGTGGCC
>DATJTM010000720.1:0-5313 GCA_035503395.1 Luteitalea sp. | reverse complement strand
CGACCGGGCGTGAATGCCCTGGTTGTACATCTCGAACTCGGGGTGCTGCGCCTTCAGCGTCCGCGCGCCGGTCTCGGCGTGCGTCCAGTCGGCGAAGCCCTCCTTTTCGTAGTACGCCAGGATCTCGTCGCCCTTGATGCCATCGCGCCATGGGTAGGTGAGTCGCTTCTCCGGTCCCTTGAAGTAGTACTCGACGTGGCACTGCCCGCACACGTAGGTGCGCATCTCCTGACGCGTGGCCATCGTGTTGACGTCGTAGTTCTCGACGCCGGCCTTGGCCTTCACCAGCTTGATGCCCTCGAGGAAGCCAGGCCGCGTCACCCGCAGCGCCATGGTGGCCGGATCGTGGCAGTCGATGCAGGACACCGGGTGCTCCACGTGCTTGCGGGCTTCGCCGAACGGCAGCTTGTTCATGGCCTCGAAGCCCTTGATCAGGTCGCCGCCGCCCATCTTCTTGTAGGGGACGTACACCGAACCGTGACAGTGGATGCAGGTGCCGGGCTGCTTGGTCGCCTGCTGCCGTTCCGTGTAGATCTGGTCAGTCAGCATGTACGCATGGCCGCGTTCCTCGCGGAAGTCCTTCGAGAACGCGTAGCCCGCCCACATGGTCTTGAGCCGGGGGTCTTCCTCGAGGCGCGACTGGGCGACCACCGAGCGCGGATCGGCGGCCGTCGGCACCCGCGGAACCGCTTCGCTGCCACCGTACCGGGTGCGCTGCTGGTCGACGGTCCGCTTGTAACTGTCGTACTGAATCGGGAAGTTCTTGCCCCAGATGGCCGGGTCCGTCGTCTCGTCGTCGAGCTCGACGACACGGAAGAACGTGTCCCGCCCCTCCTGCTTGCGCTCGAAGATGTTGACGAGCAGGGCGGTCACGCCGGCCGCCACCAGCGCGGCAAACAGCGCGGTGAAGGCCAGCAGCTTCCAGGCAGGTCGACCGGGGCGGCTCGGTCCGGGGGTAGCGTCGGTCGTCACGAGTGTGTTCCTCCGGGTGACCAGGGTCGGTCGGCAACCGTCATCGCAGGTGCCCCACCGAGTCATGACACCGAACGCAGGCGATCGCCTCGCCCTTCGGGTGACTCGTCTGGATCGCGGCCGTCATCGGCGCGTGGCACTTCTGACACGAGGCTTCGGCGATTGCCTTGTTGCGCGGCGTTGCGCGGATGTGTTCGGGATACCACCCGGTCGTGAACGCGAACGAGTGCCAGAAGCCGTTGTTGGCCTTGGTGACGTACTTGGCGATGTGCCCCTTGGGCGTGTGGCAGTCGTTGCAGACGGCCACGGCGCGATGGCTCGAGCGCGTCCAGCCGTCGTACTGCTCGTTCATCACGTGGCAGTTCGCGCAGGCTTTCGGATCGTTGGTGAGGTAGGACGCACCCTTGGCGTACACGAAGGTATAGCCGCCGATGCCCACGACGAGGCCGATCAGCACGGCGGGGACGAGGTACCAGCGCCAGTGGAAACGCCGCTCCGTCACGATGGGGACAAACTACGACCGTCGGTCGCCGATTGCAAGGGGGATCGTGCCAGCCGGTCGATCACGAAGTAGTTGCGACAGTTCTTACCTATCGACGACCGCAATGGTCGCTCATCGCTGCGGTCCCCACACCGTCGGGCGTTCGCGATGGCACTGCGCACAAATCGACAGCAGGTGGCCGTAGGCACGCGCCCGATCCGGTGGACGCGTCGCGGCGACAGCCTCCGCCACCACGGCTGACAGCCGCGCACGCGCAATCGTCGCGCGTTCACGAAGCACGGCGGTCGGCATGTGAGTCTTGTCCAGCTCCAGCGCGGCGATGCTGCGCACGCCTGTCTCCCAGCTCGACGTCGACGGGCCGATCAAACCTTCGAGCAACGCGTCGGCGGCGCGCTGATGCGCCGCCATCTGCCCGACGAGGCCGCCGACACCGGCATCAGGGGCGGTGGGGACGGCGACCCGCACGTGCATGGCTGCATGGCACTGCCCACACCGTGACAGCAGCGAGGCCGCGATCGGCGCCATCGCCTCGACCGTCGGCGCCTCGCGCAGCGTGCCGGCCTCGAGCTGCATCAAGCCGAAGAAGGCGTGTGCACCAGTCGGGAATCGCACCGCGGTTTGGTGCGCCGCGAGCCGGGTCGCCTGTTCGCGCGCCGCTGGCACGTCACCGCGGGCCACCGCATCATGCAGGACGATGGCCTCGCCGAAGTGCGCGCGCATGAACGTCGCGCGGGCCGAGTCATTCGACGATTGGGAGCGCACCGAGACACTGAGGACGACGACCAGCGACGCCACCACAGTCACGATCCACCGAAGCAGTCGTCGCTCCTTCTCGATCGTCTTGGCGTTCCCGAGCTTTTCGTCCTTTTCGTCCTTTTCGAACTTTTCGAACTCTCGCTGTAGCCCGGCCCTTTCTCGCTGGATCGTGCCCATCGTCGCCTCCATGCCGGCACGCCGCCCGACCATCGACGGCCCTGCCGTCTGCACAGCAAAGCTCCTGCCCATCCGCGACCGCACCATGGCGCGGCGGCGGGAACCGCACGAGAGCCGACGGGTGCGCGAATTTCTCCGCGACAGGCGCGGGGATTTCCGCGCCGCGCACACGCGCCGGCCTCGAGTGTGCCGGACGTGCCGAACCGGCTGGAGGCATGTGTCGTGCACCGGAAGGAGACGGACGCGCCACGCGCGCCGAACGGCCAGTCGACGCCGATGCGCGTGGCGGCGATCCCCGCCAGGAGGGACCGAGATGATCGACCACCATTCGCGCGAGATCGCATTGCCGCTGCCGCAGCTTGGCGACATTCTCGTCACGCGCGTCGGTGCCACCTGTTATTACGCGGTCGCCGTCGTGCCACGCGATCCGCACCTGACCCGCGCCCGCTACGTCGAGGCGACGAACAGCGCCCGCGACCTCGCGCGCAATCGCGGCGTCGCTGCCTGGGTCTCCGAGGACCTCGTGCACTTCCTGCCCCTGCCGGAGGTGATCGCGTGACCGCACCATCGGTGGCAGACACGCGGCATCCGCCCGCGCCTCGTGGCTCGCGTCACGTGCAGCCGCACGGGGCACTCGCGACGGCGCGCCATTACGTCCGTGAACTGATGTACGGCTCCAACGACGGACTGATCACCACCTTCGCCGTCGTCGCCGGCGTCTCGGGCGGCGGCCTCGCACTCTCGGTCGTCCTCGTGGTCGGCGTTGCCAACCTGATCGCCGACGGGCTGTCGATGGCGGTCGGCAACTACCTGTCCATCCGGGCTCACGAGTCTGTGCTCGAGGCGAGCCGACTGCCGCAGGAGGAGGCCTTCCCGGCCAGACACTCGGCCGTGACCTTCGTGGCCTTCGTGGTCGCTGGCGCCGTGCCGCTGCTGCCGTACGCCCTGCCGCTGACGACGAGGCCATTCCGTCTTTCCGTGGCGCTCACACTCGGCATGCTGTTCGTTGTCGGTGCATCGAGAGCGTTCGTGGCCCCGGTTCGGTGGTGGCATGGCGGCCTCGAGATGCTCGGGCTCGGGACGGCCGCCGCGGTCGCGGCGTATCTCAGTGGCGTGTTCGTGGCCCGTCTCGTCGGATGACGCCGTCCAACGGGGACCTGGCCGACAATGGCGCGACGGCCTGGATCACATGACCACCGCCCCGCCACACGCCGAAGCACTCGACGTACTGATCGCCCGACTCGGCACCAATGCGACACGTGGCCTCGCCGTCGTGCGAGCAGACGAGGTCCTGGCTGCGACCGGGCCGAACGCGCTGACCGCGACGCCCACGCCGGCGCCGTGGCGCCGCTTCCTCGCCCAGTTCCGCGACGTGCTGGTGCTGCTCCTGCTCGCGGCGACCGTCGTCTCGACGGTGCTCTGGTTCGTCGAGCGCGATGCCCCGCTACCATTCGAAGCGCTCGCCATCCTCGCCGTCGTCCTACTGAACGCGACGATGGGCTACGTGCAGGAGGCGCGGGCCGAGGCCGCGGTGGCGGCCCTGCGCGCGATGTCGTCGCCGCGGGCGACGGTGGTGCGGGATGGAGAGCGGCGCACCGTGCCGGCGGCCGATGTCGTACCGGGCGACGTGATCATCGTCGCCGAGGGCGACACCGTGCCGGCCGACGCCCGGTTACTCGAGTCGGCGGCGCTGCAGGCCGCCGAGGCCGCCCTCACCGGCGAAAGCGTTCCAGTCGCCAAGGAAGTCGTCACGCTCCCGACCGACCTGCCGGTCGGCGACCGCCGCAACATGGTCTTCAGCGGCACGAGCATCACCTACGGGCACGGTCGCGCCGTGGTCACCGCCACCGGCATGCAGACCGAGATGGGGCACGTGGCCCGCCTCCTCGAGCAGACGCCGGAGGAGACCACGCCCCTGCAGCAGGAGCTCGATCGCACCGGCCGCTGGCTCGGCGTCGTGGTGATGGTGATGGCGGTCGTCATGATCGTCACCATCGTGATCGTCGAGCGGGTGCGCGAGATCGGATTACTGTTCGACGTGCTGCTGCTTGGCGTGGCGCTCGCGGTCGCCGCAGTGCCGGAAGGCCTGCCGGCCGTCGTCACTGCCGTGCTGTCGATGGGTGTGCAGCGCATGGCGCAGCGGCACGCGATCGTGCGCCACCTCGCCGCCGTGGAGACACTCGGCTCGGCCACCGTCATCGCGTCCGACAAGACCGGCACGCTCACGCAGAACGAGATGACGGTGCGCGTGGTCGAGACGGCCACCGGTCGCGTCGCGTTCGACGGCATCGGGTATGAGCCCTTCGGGAGTCTGCGTGCCGAAGGGACGGACACCATCACCGGCGCCCTGCGCCAGGAACTCGACTGGGCCCTCGCGGTCGGCGCGTTGGCCAACAACGCGACCCTGCGGCGCGCGCACGACCGCTGGACCGTGCAGGGCGACCCGACCGAGGGCGCATTGCTCGTGGCCGCGAGCAGGGCTGGATGGCGTGATGGTGTGCTCGCCGGGCGTCTGCCCCGCATCGGCGAGGTACCCTTCTCCTCGGCGCGCAAGCTGATGAGCACGGTGCATCACGACGCCGAGCAGGGGCACGCGACGGTGGTGCTCGTGAAGGGAGCCCCGGACGTGATCCTCGCCCGCTGCACCAGTGAGTGGGTCGGCAACACCACGCGGCCCCTCACCGACGAGCGGCGGGCGGCGATTGCGGCCAGCGGCGAGGCGCTGGCCGGCGAGGCGCTGCGCACGCTCGGCGTCGCCAGCCGTCTCGCCGGCACCTCCGGGGATGCAGGCGACGACCTCGAACACGGCCTCACCTTCGCCGGGCTCATCGGGATCATCGATCCGCCCAGAGCGGAGGCGCGGAACGCGGTCGCACGCGCGCGTCGCGCGGGCGTCCGCCCGATCA
>DATJTM010000719.1:0-2024 GCA_035503395.1 Luteitalea sp. | reverse complement strand
GTAGACCTGATAGCCACGATAAGTCGTGCTGATCGGCGTGACCCACTCCGACGTGTGCTGGGCGAAGTCCTCGGTGCTCAGGAACCCGCCGCGGGCTTTCACGTGGGCGGCGATGGCCGCCGCGATCGGGCCCTTGTAGTAGGCATCGCGGCCGCCCCTGCTCACCGCTTCGAGCGAATCGGCAAGCGCAGGGTTACGGAAGACGTCGCCCTTCTTCGGGAACGCGCCGGTCGGCTGGTACACCTTTCGGAAGTTGGCAATGGTGTCACCGGCCGCCGCCAGCCGTCCCTGCAGGCGGTAGTCGGCCATGTTGTCGGTGACTTCCGACGTCATCGGGATGCCTTCGCGGGCATAGGCGATGGTCGGCGCCAGCAGGCGCGTCATCGGCAGCTTGCCGAACTTGCCGTGCAGCGAGAACCAGCCGTCGACGCAGCCGGGCACGCTCACGGCCAGGGGGCCCGACACCGGGATCTGCGTGAGCTTCTTCGCCTGCAGCGCCGCGAGCGTCATGCCGCGCGGTGATCGTCCGCTCGCGTTGAGGCCATGCAACTGCTTCGTCTTGGCGTCCCAAACGATTGCGAACAGGTCACCGCCCATCCCGCTGTTGCCCGGATCGCCGAGCCCGAGGAAGGCGTTGGCGGCGATCGCAGCATCCACGGCCGTGCCGCCCTCCTTCAGGATTTCGAGCGCAATCTGGGTCGCGAGCGGATGACTCGTCGCCACCATGCCGTGCCGCGCCATCACCTCCGATCGCGTTGCCCAGGCGCGGCCGGAGAGCCGATCCTGCGCCGTGACCTGGCCGCCAGTCGCGGACGCCAGGGCCACGGCACACAACGCCGCTGCCGCTCGTCGTCGAAGCGTCATGCCAGGGTGCCTGCGACGATGCGGAGGTGGCCCATGTGGTGACGCCCGTGCCAGGCGTACATCTGCACGATGCGATCGAGCGACATCGGCCCGTTGTCGGGATGCACGAGCTCCTGGGCGAAGACCTCGGCCGGCAGGCTCGAGAGCAGTGCATGCCAGCGCGCGTGCAACGTGGTCAGCAGGTCGAGGGAAAGGTCGATCGGCGCCGTCGACGCGTCGGGCAGCTCCGCCCAGCGCTTCTCGTCGTAGGCCTTGATGGTCGGGCGGTCCTCGGTGAGCAGCCAGCGGAGGCGCACGTAGGCGTTCACGTGGCTGTCGGCGATGTGATGCACGACCTGCCGCGCCGTCCAGCCGCCGTCGCGGTACGGCGTCGCGAGCTGAGCCTCGGTGAGCGTGCCGGCAAGCTCGCGCACACGCGCCGGCAGCGCGCCAATCTCCGCAATCGCGCTGGCGCGAAGGGCGGGATCACCGCCCTCGACGAACTCGAACCTGCCGACCGGATACCGAAGCGCGTCAGACATGCGCGAAGTGTATCGCCGGGTGCGGGGTACCGGGTACCGGGTTCAACGACGAACGACGAACGACGACGATGGACGACGGACTCGGACGACGGACTCGGTGTGCGGGCGCCTCAGAGAGGCGCCCCTACCGTCGTTCTTGGAGACGCGAACGCCTATGGCCGAAGACGAAGCCTGTCCTCGTGCCGCCCTACCTCCCTACGAACGCCATGCCGTCCGGCGTGTAGCGTACGGACGAAGACCTGCCAACCAACAGGTAGGGCCGGTTGTCCCAACCCGGCCCTCGGTGTACGTCACTCGGAGACGCGAAGGCCGAAGGCCGAATGACGAAGGCCGTCGCCTTGCGGTGTCATCTCCCCACGAACGCCATGCCGTCCGGCGTGTAGCGTTCGCCGGCCGCAAAGCCGCGCGGCGCGATCGCCTCCAGCCTCGACACGTCCGCGTCGTCCAGCACGATGGTCGCCGCACCCAGGTTTTCGTCCAGGCGCTCGATGCTGCGCGTGCCCGGAATCGGCACGATGTTGTCGCCCTGTGCCAGCACCCACGCGAGCGCGAGCTGTGCCGGCGTGCAGCCCTTGTCCTGCGCCATCGCTGCGACCGCGTCGACCAGCTCGAGGTTCTTGGCGAAGTTGGCGCCCATGA
>DATJTM010000718.1:0-7921 GCA_035503395.1 Luteitalea sp. | reverse complement strand
GCCCGCATCTTGTTCATGCTCTGCCAGTCGGTCGCTTCGCGCGCCTCGACGATCAGGTTGCGGACGCCCAGGTTCTCGATGAACGCCATCACCTGCTGCTGCGCGCCGGCGCCAATCGAGAGCATCGCGACGACGGCCGCGACGCCGCAGATCATGCCGAGCATCGTCAGCAGCGAGCGCAACTTGTGGGCGACGAGATTCTCGAGGCCCATCCGGATGTCCGGACCGAGCCGCATCGTCCAGTTGAAACGGCGGCGTCCGGCCGCGGCAGCGTGCGCGTTCATCGGGCCCCTCCGGCGGTGGTGGCGGCCGGCGTCGGCGACGGTCCGTCCTCGGATTCGACCACGGCGGGATCGCGCAGCGCGACGCGCGCCCCCTCGGTCAGCCCGTCGACGATGACGCGCGACTGCGTGCGGGTGACGACCTTGACCTTGGTCGGGACGAAACGGCCATCGCGTTCGAGGAAGACCGTTGGCGTGCCGTCGCGATCGAACACCGCCTGGCGCGGCAGCGACAGCGCATTCTTCACTGGCGTGCCCTCGATCCGGATGCGCGCGGTGCGGCCGGCCTCGACGCCTTCAGGCATCGCCGGCACGGCGAACGTCACGTCGAACTCACGTTGCGTCGTGGCGCGGAAGAAGCCACCCCGATCGGCCATGCCTGCCACGGCGGCCACGGTGGCCTCGACCGGCGCGCGCGTGCTGCCGTCGAGCCGCACCTCGGCCTTCTGCTTGGCCGACACCGTGGTCGCGAGGGCTTCGGGCACCCGGGCGCGGATCTGGATTGCGGCCGGGTCGAGCACCATCAACACCGGGCGTCCCGGGAACACGACGTCGCCTTCACGGTAGTCGGGCAAGGACATGCCGGTGAAGAAGAAGCCGCCACTCGCATCCTGGTTCTGTCGAACGGCGACGATGCCGTCGAACGGGGCCTTGACCGTCATCTGATCGATGGCGAGCCGGGCACGGTCGCGCGACAGCATGGCCTTCTGCCGCTTCTCTTCGGCCACCGCGCGCGACGCGGCACTGGTGCGGACGCGCGACTGCACGTCCTCCTCGATCTGGGAGAGCTTGCGGCGCGTTTCGTCGAGCGTGAGCTCGTTCTTGCGCGCATCCACCTCCGACAACAGCTCGTTGGTGGTGACGTCGAGTTCGGCCTTGCGGACGTCGAAGCGCGCCTTGAGCAGGTTCACCTCGTCCTGTGCCGCCTGCACCTGCCGGTCGGCGTCGAGCTTCTCCAGTTCGAGGCCCGCCTCCAGTACTTCGCTCTCGCTGATCTCCAGCGTGAACTCCTGCTCGGCGGTGTCGAAGCGCATGACGATGTCGCCGGCCTTGACGCGGCTGCCGGTGGGGGAGAGCTGCACCAGGCGGAGGTTGCCGCCAACGGCGGGCGCCGTGACCAGCTGCGACCGCGTGGCGACGAATTCGCCGGCCGTGTGCACGTCGGAACTTACATCGCCACGCGTCACCACCACGGTCGGCACATCGTCGCCGCCAGCGCCCCGGCTGCAGGCAGCCGGAAGCAGGGCGACGCCGAGCCCGGTGATGATCGCCAGCCCGCGGCGCATCATCGCGTCACCTCGACGGCCGGCAGGGCCTCGGCTTCCGCGGGTGGAGTGATGGCGACGCGCTCACCGGCGCGCAACCCTCCGGCGATCGCCGTGACGTCGTCGTTGCGATAGGCAACGCTGACATATCGCGGCTCGATGCCACTGCCGCTGACGACGTAGGCCACCGTGCGGCCACCGCGCGGGAAGAGGGCCCGCGACGGCACCAGCACCTGCTTTTCGTGTCGCCCGACCGAGACGCGGGCGACGGCGCTCATGCCGGGCCGCAGCCGCGCTTCGGTGCCGGTGAGTTCGAGCACCAGTTCGAACCCGCGCTTGGGCGGCCAGCCTCCCTGCAGGTCGGTCTTGGCGATCGTTCCGATCGAGACGAGCTTGGCGGGCAGTTCAGCGTCGCCGATGGCGTCGATGCGGACGGTGGCCGTCTGCCCGAGTGCGAGCCGACTGCGATCCACTTCGTCGACCATCGCCGTCATCCGGGCCGAGGCCAGATCAGGGATCTCGGCGATCTGGGCCCCGGACCAGGCCGAGTCACCGACCTGAAACGGTCGGCTCCCTTGTCCGAACTGGCCGGCCCGCCAGTTGTCGAGGATGACCATGACGCCATCGGTGGGCGCCTTGATGACGAGGGCACTGAGGCCGCGCGACGTGCGGCCGACCTCGGCGTGCGCGCGTTCCAGCTTGCCTTCGAGTCCACCGACCGTGGCACGCGTGGCGGCCCGGCCGCTGTCGAGGACCGTGTCGGTTTCGGTCAGTTTCTGCTGCTTGTCGGACAGGCCCAGCTTGGCTTTCTGCTCGTCGAACCGCGACTGCAACTCGCCGGCCTTCACGTCGAGCCGGGCGCGTTCGACGTCGAACTCCGCCGTCACGCGCCCGGTCGTGAACTCCTCGAGCTTCAGGCGGCCTTCGGCCTGCGCCTTGGCGATCTCGGCCTGCGAGGCCCGCAGGTCCGAGTTCTTCTCGTCGAGCCGCTGCTTCAGTGACGTGGCGTCGAAGGCGATGACCACGTCTCCCCGCTTCACCTTGGCGCCGTTGGCGGCCAGTTCGAGAATCCGGAGGTCGCCGGCGTCGGACGGTGCGGTGAGCGACTGCGAGCGCAGGGCCTTGATCTCGCCGCGGATCGTCGCGCGGTCGTCGAAGGTGCCCTGCGTCACTTCCACGGTTTCCAGGCTCTCGGTGCTGCTGGCGCGACCGAGCGTCCGCCAGGCACCGCCCATCACGAGCGCGAGCACGGCGACGATGGCGAACGTGCGACGGGACGGACGACGGACGGTCACGAGCGGCTGCCTCCGGCGATCTCGACACGGTCGCCCGCCGAGACGCCCTTGGTGATGACGGCGTCGGACGTCGTCAACCCCCCGAGCGTGATGGCCCGCCACTGGCCGTCGACGAGCACGCCAGGCGCCCCGTCACGCCATCGGACGGCGCCGCGCGGCACGGTGAGCGCCTGCGTCCAGGCCCCGAGCCTGACGTCTACCGCGGCCGACAGGTCGGGCGTCAGGACGGCGTCGCGGCCCTCCACCGAGAAGGTCGCGAGCACGCTTCGGACCTTCTCCGACATGCCCGGGGTGGCAACAGGGGAGAGGCGCTCGAGCTTGCCCCGATACTTGCGCGTCGGATACGCGTCGAGCGTGATGTCGGCCGGCAGTCCCACCTGCATGAGCGCCAGATCCGACTGGTTCAGCTTGACCCGAACCCGCATCGCACCATCGGCGACGACGTCGATGAGGCCGAGACCTGTCCGGACCTCCTCGCCCTCCTGCGGCTCGCCCATGCGGCCGCCCTTCCAGATCGACCGGAGCACGACCAGGCCGTCCAACGGTGCGCGAATGGACAAGCGCTCGGCGTTGGCCTCGGCATGGTCCCAGGCGCGCTTGGCGCGGTCGCGCCGGACTTCCAGGGTGCGCACTTCGGCCCGCGCCGCGGTCTGCTTGAGCGCATAGGTCTTCTTCAGCTGCGCAAACTCCGCCTCGGCGCCTTCCCGCAGCAGCAGGTTCTTCTCGGCTTCGATCTTGGGGAGCAGCGGATTCTTGTCGACTTCGAGACGAGCGAGCGCCAGGGCGTTCTCGGCGGTCTTGAGCGCCGTGTCGTCCTTGGCCCGCTGTTCACTTTGCTCGGCCTGCTTCCGCTTCACCTGTTCGTCGAGGTCGCGGTACTCGGCCTTCTTCTCGAGCGCGAGGTTCAACTGCGCCTGGCGGTCGAATTCCACCACCAGGTCCCCAGTCTTCACCCGGCTGCCGTTGGGCACCAGGCGCGTGACCACCAGGGCGTTGATGTTCTGCCCGAGGATGCGGGGGACGACGATGGCGACGGCGTTCTGCGCTTCGACGGTGCCGTGCAGCCGCAGGGTGTGGGTGACGTCCTTCAGCGCGACGGGCACCTTCTCCCCTGGCGCGCCCGGTTCACCGGCGCTCGCGGAGACAGGCGTGGCCGGGCCGGCGGCGCAACCGGCGGCACCGAGGGCGAGCAGGCAAGCAAGTGCGAATCTCACGGATTGCCGCATTAGACGGAAGGACGGACGCAAAGGTTGGATCGTTAGCCGGTCCGGCGCCAGCAGGTGTCGACATGGTCGTCCACCAGCCCCGCCGCCTGCATGAACGCATAGCAAATGGTCGGCCCCACGAAGGTCGCGCCGGCCTGTTTGAGGGCCTTGCTCATGGCCTCGGCCTGCGGCGTCTGCGTCGGGATGTCGCGCATCGTCGGCCGCCTGCCCACCAGGGGCTGCCCGTCGACGAACTGCCACAGGAACGCGTCGAGCGAGCCGTGCCGATCCTGGAGGTCCAGGACGGCCCGGGCGGTCCGGATGGCGCCGGCGACCTTGAGCCGATTTCTCACGATGCCTGGATTGGACACCAACCGCGCGACATCGGCGTCGCCCCACCCCGCCACCCGCGAAATATCGAAGCCCTCGAAGGCCTCCCGGTAGGACTGCCGCTTCCGCAGGACGGTGATCCAGCTGAGGCCGGCCTGCGCGCCCTCGAGGATCAGCTGCTCGAACAATGCCCGATCGTCGTGCTCGGGCACGCCCCATTCGTCATCGTGGTAGGCGGTGTACAGCGGGTCGGTCCCGCACCAGGGGCAGCGCTCGCGCATGCGCCGCAGTGTAGACACAGCTGATTGCAGATTTTCAGGAAGTTCGGAATTTCATCACCACCGCCAAGGGGCGACACGCCAGTGGTCGACGTGTGGCGGTGTGCGTGAAATTCTGAAGTTCGAAATTCTGAAATTGCGGGCGGGGGACTTACTGCGTGCGCGGCGCCCTGAGCGTCTTGACGAATGTCTGCAGCAGGTTCCGGTCGAAGTGCGGGGCCAGGTGGGTGGACATCAGATGCAGGGCGTCCACCGGCTTCATCGCCCGCTGGTAGCTGCGGTCGCTGGTCATCGCGTCGTAGACGTCGGCGATGGCGGCGATGCGGCCGAACAGGTGGATGTGCTGCGAGTCGAGGTTGCGAGGGTACCCGTTGCCGGTCAGCCGTTCGTGGTGCTGCGACACGACGACCATGCCGAGCGCGCCCATCCGTCCGTCGGCCTGGAGGATGTGTTCACCGCGGGAGACGTGCGTGCGCATCAGCGTCATCTCCTCCTCGGTGTAGGCCCCGGGCTTGACGATCAGCTCGCGCGGCAGCTCGCTCTTCCCGATGTCGTGCAGCAGGCCGCCGAGCGCCAGGTCGCGCAGGTCGCCCGGGTTGTTGACGCCGACCGCGTGCGCCAGGCCCGTTGCAAAGACGCTGACGTTCATCGAGTGGCGGACGGTGTCGTAGTCGCGGGCCATCAGCGCCGCCATGTGCGCCATGGCATCGCGGTCCCGCACCAGCAGCTGCACGGTCTGCTGGGCGACGCGCCGCGTCCGCGGCAACGCCTCGGTGTGACGCGGGTCCACCATCACCGCTTCGAGCGTGGTCTGCGCCGCCGACTGCAGCAGTTCGACCTTGCGCGGCGTCGCGATCTGCGGGTTGCTGAGCAGGGTTTCGAGGTGACGCTCGACGTACTGTTCGTACCGGCGTCGCTCGTCGCCCTTCAGCCACAACGTCTCGACCCGGTTGGCGAGCAGTCGCTGGTGGTGGCCCGTCGTGAATTCGAGGTCCGGCCCGCGGAACAGCACGAAGTGACCCGGGGACGTCTGGAGATAGAGGTGGAAATCGACCACCGAATCCAGCACGAGGCCGTCGAGGTGCACCGGGATGTAGATCGGGCGGACGTGGCCGAACGCCGCCCGCACGGACCCGTCGGGTCCTTCGGGCACGGCAAACGACGCGCGCGCGGGGGCGGCCACGTCACTGCTGAGGGCAAGCTTCATGCCTGTGCTGGGGCGTCGAAGGCCGAGCGTCCTGCCGGACGACACGGCTACGGCGATACGGAACTGTCGCGGTGTTTACGAATCCGTCAGTGAACTGGGCGGGAATGGCCCGTCACCTCTGCGCGGTTGGCGCACACGACGCGGGCGAGGGCAGGCGGCCCACGGCGCACATTTGATAGCGTGACGGCATGACGACGAGCGAGGCGCCGGCCCGGTCCGGCGCGCATCCAGCCGATCACCTGCCGCACCTGCCGGAACCGGACTTCTCCCGACCGCTGCTGGAGGTCTCGCCGGAGCACCGCGCGCGCCTGCTGCACATCCTGGGCGTCATGTACGGCGCGGCGGTGGCCGAGGAGCAGTATCCGGAACTCGAGCGGCTGCTGCGCGTCTACCACGCCCACAAGCCGCCCGCCCTGGCGGTCCACGACGCCGAGTTCGTTCCGGCCGAGCGCTTCTCGCAGCAGGACGTCGTGCTCATCACCTACGGTGACCTGCTGACGGCGCCCGGACGGCGGCCGCTGCAGGTGCTGGCGGCCTTCCTGCGCCGCTTCATGAAGGGCGCGATCAACACCGTCCACATCCTGCCGTTCTTCCCGTATTCGTCCGATCGCGGCTTCTCGATCATCGACTACGAGGAAGTCGATCCGCGCCTCGGCTCGTGGGAGGACATCGCCGATCTGGCCGGCGAGTTCCGGCTGATGTTCGACGGCGTGTTCAACCACGCCTCGGCCAAGAGCCGCTGGTTCCAGAACTTCCTGAACGGCCGGCCCGGCTACGAGGACTTCTTCGTCGCCTTCTCGACCCGCGATGCGATCTCGGCCGACTACCTGCGCCTGATCCTGCGGCCACGCACGTCCGACCTGCTGACGCCGTTCCGCACGATCAACGGCACGCGCTATGTGTGGACGACGTTCAGCGCCGATCAGGTCGACCTCAACTTCCGCAATCCGCGCGTGCTGCTGCGCGTCGTCGAAATCCTGCTGCAGTACGTGCAGCGGGGCGCCGACCTGGTGCGTCTCGATGCGGTCACCTACATCTGGCGTGAGCTCGGGACCAGCTGCGCGCACCTGCGGGAGACCCACGCGCTGGTGCAGTTGTTCCGCGCCATCCTCGACGTGGTGTCGCCACGCGTCGCGCTGATCACCGAGACCAACGTTCCGCACGTCGACAACATCAGCTACTTCGGCAACGGCGCTGACGAGGCGCAGATGGTCTACAACTTCGCGCTGCCGCCGCTCGTCCTGCACACGTTCCACACGGGGTCGTGCGAGACGCTGGCGAGCTGGGCCCGGACGCTGGTGCCGATTTCGGACACGGCCACCTACTTCAATTTCCTGTCGTCGCACGATGGGATCGGGTTGCTCGGCGCGCGCGGCATCCTCAGCGAGGATCAGGTTGCCGCCCTCGTCGACCGCACCGTCGACCACGGCGGCTTCGTGTCGTATCGCTCCAACGGCGACGGCACGCAGAGCCCCTACGAACTCAACATCACCTGGTACAGCGCCCTGAACCGAGACGGGGGCGGCGAGCCGCAGGCGCTGCAGGTGGCCCGCTTCCTCGCGGCCCGCGCCATCGCGCTGGCCCTGCGCGGGGTGCCCGGCATCTACCTGCCGACGTTGTTCGGCGCCCGCAACGATACCGAAGCCGTGTTGGGAGGCGCCGAGAAGCGCAGCATCAACCGTCGGACGTACGACGAGGCCTCGTTGATGCGGTTGCTCGACGACCGGGGCAGCTGGGTGGCTCAGGTCGCTCGCGGCATGCGCCGGCTGATCCGCCGGCGGATCGAACAGCCGGCCTTCCATCCCAACGCCACGCAGGAGGTGCTCGACCTGGGCCCCGGCGTGTTCGCGCTCGTCCGCGAACGGCCCGGCGTGCAGAAGCTGCTGGCGCTGACCAACGTCACCGCCGACACCGTCCGCGTGCAGGTGCCCATCGAGGCACTGGGCGGCGCCCGGCTGTGGCGCGACGTACTCTCCAAGGCTCGCTACCAGTTCGACGGCGGGACGCTGTCGGTCCGTCTCAAGCCCTACGGCGTGGCCTGGCTGACGGCGACGCCGGAC
>DATJTM010000717.1:0-13793 GCA_035503395.1 Luteitalea sp. | reverse complement strand
CGCTGGATGTGGAAGGCGCAGCACCTCACCGGCCATCGCGAGATCAACCAGCTGCACGTGCCGGTCGGCACGCCGGTCAAGCTGCTGATCTCGTCGGAGGACGTGATCCACAGCTATTACATCCCGGCGTTCCGCCAGAAGATGGACGCGGTGCCGGGCAAGACCACGACCATGTGGTTCGAGGCGAGCAAGCCGGGGACCTACCAGCTGTTCTGCGCCGAGTACTGCGGCACGCAGCACTCGGGCATGATCGGCAAGGTCGTCGCGATGGAGCCGCGTGAATACCAGCAGTGGCTGTCCGGCGGGGCCCCGGCTGGCACCCTGACCTCGACCGGCGAGCAGCAGTTCAGCACGCTCGGCTGCGCCACCTGCCACCAGGCAGACGGCAAGGGCCGCGGGCCGTCGCTGGTCGGCATCGCCGGCAAGGCGCAGCAGCTGGCCAATGGCACGTCGGTGATCGCCGACGAGGCGTACATCCGCGAGTCGATCCTGAATCCGACGGCGAAGATGGTGCAGGGATACGCGCCGCTGATGCCGACCTATCAGGGGCAGATCAGCGAGGAAGGCCTCGCCTCCCTCATCGCGTACATCAAGTCGCTCGGCACCAGCACCCCGGGCAGCGGGCCGGCCGGCACGACGGCGCCCGACGCGGCGGCCGCCACGGCGCCGACCCACTAGGACACGGCCATGCACGACGTCAGAACTCTCGAACACGACTCGTCGGCGCCGACCACGCCCGACGTGCACTACCTGAACGCGACGCACGGCGCGCTCTCGTGGTTCTTCACCAAGGACCACAAGCGCATCGCGCTGCTGTACCTCTATTCGGTCTCGGCGTTCTTCCTGGTCGGCGGCATCTTCGCGATGTTGATCCGCCTCGAACTCGCCACCCCGCAGGGCGACCTGCTGTCGGCCGAGACCTACAACAAGGTCTTCACCGCGCACGGCGTGGTGATGGTGTTCTTCTTCCTGATCCCGTCGATTCCGGCCATCCTCGGCAACTTCCTGGTGCCGCTGATGATCGGCGCCAAGGACCTGGCGTTTCCGCGAATCAACCTCGCGAGCTGGTACCTGTACATGGCCGGCGGCCTGTTCGGCATCGCGGCGCTCGTCTCGGGCGGCGTCGACACCGGCTGGACGTTCTACACGCCGTATTCCACCGCCGCGTCCAACACACACGTCGTACTGACCGCAGTCGGCGCCTTCATCGCCGGGTTCTCGTCGATCTTCACCGGCCTGAACTTCATCGTGACGATCCACACGATGCGCGCGCCCGGCATGACGTGGGACCGCCTGCCGCTGTTCATCTGGTCGCACTACGCGACGAGCCTGATCATGATGCTCGGCACGCCGGTCGTCGCGGTCACGCTGATGATGTTGGTGCTCGAGCGCACGCTGAAGTTCGGCTTCTTCAACCCGGACCTCGGCGGCGACCCGGTGCTGTTCCAGCACCTGTTCTGGTTCTACTCGCACCCGGCCGTCTACATCATGGTGCTGCCGGGCATGGGCGTGATCAGCGAGATCATCGCGGCCTTCTCGCGCAAGCCGGTGTTCGGCTACAAGATGGTCGCGATGGCGAGCCTCGGCATCGCCCTGATCGGCTTCCTGGTGTGGGGCCATCACATGTTCACGACCAGCCAGTCGACGCTGGCCGCCGTGACCTTCTCGTTCCTGAGCTTCCTGGTCGCCATCCCGTCGGCGATCAAGGTGTTCAACTGGACGGCGACGCTGTATCGCGGTTCGGTGCTGCTCGCCTCGCCGATGCTGTACGCGCTCGGCTTCATCGGCCTGTTCACCATCGGCGGCCTGACCGGCTTGTTCCTCGCCGCCATCGGCCTCGACATCCACATGCACGACACGTATTTCGTCGTCGCGCACTTCCACTACGTGATGGTCGGCGGCACGCTGCTGGCGTACCTCGGTGGCATCCACTACTGGTGGCCGAAGATCACCGGCAAGCTGTACTCGGAGCCGTGGGCCAAGACCGCCGCGGTGATCGTCTTCGTCGGTTTCAACCTGACGTTCTTCCCGCAGTTCGTGCTCGGCTACATGGGCATGCCGCGGCGCTACCACGCTTACCCGACCGAGGAGTTGTCGTGGCAGGTGCTGAACATCCTGTCGTCGGCCGGCGCGTCGATCCTCGGCATGGGCTTCATCCTGCCGGTGATCTACCTGACCTGGTCGGCGTTCCGCGGCCGCCCGGCCGGCCCGAACCCGTGGGGCGCCTTCGGCCTCGAGTGGGAGACCACGTCGCCGCCGCCCACCGCCAACTTCGAAGTCACGCCGATCGTGACCAAGCCCGCGTACTACTACGCCCCCGAGGAGCACTGAGGTGGCCAACGGCTCGCACGCCCATGCGGCGCATCACCCGATGCTGCAGCATCACTTCGACACGCTGGAGCAGCAGCAGAACGCCAGCCTGCTCGGCATGTGGATGTTCCTCGTCACCGAAGTGCTGTTCTTCGGTGGCCTGTTCATGGCGTACATCCTCTATCGCTGGCTGTACAACGCCTCGTTCCACGAGGCGAGCCACGAACTGAACGTCTGGCTCGGCCTGTTCAACACCGCGGTGCTGATCGGCAGTTCGCTGACGATGGCGCTGGCGGTGCGCGCCAGCAAGACCGGCGAGAAGTCACAGCTGGTGCTGTTCCTGATCCTCACGCTCGTGCTGGGCGGCATCTTCCTTGGCGTCAAGGTGGTGGAGTATGCCGAGAAGTTCACGCACCATCTGGTCCCGGGTGAACACTTCGCGTTCCACGACGCGGCATTGAAGGACGGCGCGCAGATCTACTTCTCGCTGTACTTCGCGATGACCGGCCTGCACGCCACCCACATGATTCTCGGCGGCCTGGTCCTGCTGCCGATCATCGTCATGGCGCAGCGCGGCTGGTTCTCGCCCGAGTGGTACACGCCGATCGAACTGTTCGGCCTGTACTGGCACTTCGTCGACATCGTCTGGATCTTCCTGTTCCCGTTGTTGTACCTGATGTGAACGGCCTTCGTCGGTCGGCCGTCGGCCTTCGGTCGATGGCCTCGACATTTCGCATTCACGCATTGAGCATTACCGGGCACCACCCATGAGCCACCAGCACCACATCCCCACGAAGGCGTCCCTGTTTGCCGTGTTCGGCGCACTGATGGTCCTCACCGTCCTCACGGTGCTGGTTTCGCGCGTCAACCTCGGCTACCTGAACCTGCCGGTGGCGCTCGCCGTCGCCGTCACCAAGGCCCTGCTGGTCATCCTGCTGTTCATGGAAGTCAAGTACAGCCCGAAGCTGGTGCAGGTCACCGCCGCCGCCGGCTTCCTGTTCTTCGGCATCATGATCCTGTACACGATGACCGACTATCTGAGCCGCAACATGATTGGCGTGGCCGGGCGGTAGCGACAACCGCCGTCGGATGACCGACGGCCCGACTTCACGACGCGCGAACCGCGTCGAAGGTGCACAGGCAGGGGGCTGGCGGAGACGCCAGCCCTCTTGTCGTTTCATCCCCGCCGAACGGGCAGGCGGGTGCCCTGGCGCGGTTACCATGGCTCGATCCCGATCCCACACATGTCCACTCCAGTCCTGCTTGCCGTCGACGACGATCCGGGCGTTCGCGCCGCCATCCAGCGCGACCTGCGCGACCGCTACGACGACGATGACACTCCTGAGGAACGCCGCTTCGAAGTGATGGCGGCTGAATCCGGCAAGGCCGCGCTCGACGTCATCGAACGTCTCAAGGGGCGCCGGCAACCGGTGGCGCTGGTGTTGTCCGACGAGCGCATGCCCGGCATGGGCGGCGTCGACCTGCTGACGAAGGTGCGTGAAGTGTCGCCCGCGACGCGGCGCGTCCTGCTCACCGCGTACGCCGATACCGACATCGCCATCAAGGGCGTCAACAACGCGCGGCTCGACCTGTACCTCACCAAGCCGTGGAACCCCAACGAGCTGTTCTCGCCGATCGACGACCTGCTGGCGATCTGGCGCGAGGACTACCGCGACGATCACAAGCCGACGGTGGTGTTCGGCGATCGATGGTCGAAGCAGTCGTACGAGCTCCGCGAATTCCTGGCCCGCAACCGCGTCCCGTACGAGTTCCAGGACACGGCGACGGCGTCCGGCCGCGACGCGTTCAAGGCCGCGGTTGGCGACAGCGAGCCGCCGCTCCCCTACGTCATCGCGAGAGACGGTGTGCGTCTCGAGCAGCCGTCGGTCACCGACCTGGCGTCGCACTTGAGCCTGCAGACGAAGGCGGTGCTGCAGAACTACAACCTGGTCGTGGTGGGGGCCGGGCCGGCCGGATTGACGTCGAGCGTGTACGGCGCGTCCGAAGGGCTCACGACCCTGCTGATCGACAAGGAAGCACCCGGCGGCCAGGCCGGTCTCAGCGCCCGCATCGAGAACTACCTCGGCTTCCCGGCCGGACTGTCCGGTCGCGATCTCGCCAACCGCGCCGTGGCGCAGGCGCGCAAGTTCAACGTCGAGATCGTGAGCCCGCAGACGGTCCGCGAGATGACCGTCGACAACAGCTACAAGATCCTCACGCTGTCTGACGGCAGTCGGATCCAGGCCGACACCGTGGTGCTCGCGATGGGCGTGCAGTGGCGCAAGCTCGGTGTGCCCGATCTCGAGCGGTTCACGGGTGCCGGCGTGTACTACGGCGCCTCGATGGCCGAGGCGCGCACGTGCAAGGGCGAAACGGTGTATGTGGTCGGCGGCGCCAATTCGGCCGGTCAGGCCGCGCTCAACTTCGCCGAGTTCGCGGCGAAGGTGGTCATGCTCGTCCGCGGCCCGAATCTCACGGCATCGATGTCGGAGTACCTGATCAAGAACATCGAAGCGGCGCCCAACATCGAGGTCATGACCAACACGAGCGTGGTCGGGGCCGATGGCGACGAGCGCCTGCGCTGTCTCTCGCTGGCCAGCCCCGACGGGGAGTCGCGCCGGTCGGTCGAGGCGACGTCGCTGTACGTGATGATCGGCGCCGAGCCAGAAACGTCGTGGCTCGGCAACGCGGTACATCGCGACGCGCGCGGCTACATCCTCACCGGGCCCGATCTGCCGCGTACCGAGAGCGGGCGCCGCGTGAAGGGCTGGCCACTGGAGCGCGACCCCTGGTTGCTCGAGACGTGCGTGCCCGGCGTGTTCGCCGCCGGTGACGTGCGCTGCGGATCGGTCAAGCGGGTGGCGTCGAGCGTCGGCGAGGGCGCCGTGGCCATCCAGTTCGTCCACCAGTTCCTCGCCGCGAGGTAGCACCGTGTCCGAGGCCTTCACCGAACCGCTCGCGCAGGCCCTGCGTCGCATCAAGGTGTTCGAGGACGTCGACACCGCGACGATGGACTGGCTCGTCGGGCGCATGAACGATGACACCTACGAGGCTGGCCTGGTGATCAGCCGGGCCGGCGATCCCGCCGATCGCATGACGGCGCTGGTCGTTGGCGAACTGCAGGTGTGGATGCCCGGCGCCGACGAGCCGATGTGGACCGTGCGCGAGACCGACGTCGCCGGCCTGCTGCCGTATTCGCGGATGACGAAGTACCCCGGCGAGGTCCGCAGCAGTCGCCGGAGCCGGGTGGCGTCGCTGCCGAAGGAGCACTTCCCTGAACTCCTCCGCGACTTTCCGCGCCTCGGCGAGCGCCTGGTGTGGCTGATGGCCGATCGCATCCGGACCGTTGCGGTTAGCGAGACCCATCGCGAGAAGCTCGCGGCACTCGGCAAGCTGTCGGCCGGCCTGGCGCACGAGTTGAACAACCCGGCGGCGGCGGTGCAGCGCGCCGCCTCGCAACTGTGCACGTTGCTGAACGAGTTGCAGACGTTCGACGTCGGTGCGGCCAGGCCGTTGGCGGAACGACTCTGCACGATGGACAGCGAGGAGCCCGATCCGATCGAGCGGTCGGACCGTGAGCGCGCCCTTCGGCAGTGGTCGCGCACGGCCGGCTACGACGTGCCGCGTGACGCGCTCGGCGCGCTGGCCGACGCCGGCCTCGATGCCACCGACGTCGCGGCGCTCGTCCAGGGCGTGCCAGAGCAGGAGGTCGCGGCGCTCATCGTGCGACTGACGATGGCGTGGCGGGCACGGACGCTGGTCGACGACATCGAGCACGGCACGACGCGCATCTCCGACCTGGTGACGGCGATCAAGGAGTACGCCTATCGCGACGAGATGCCGCGGCAGGCCGTCGACGTCCGGGTCAGTCTCGACCGGACGTTGAAGGTGTTCAGCCCGCGCATCAAGCGCGACGTCGTGCTGGAGAAGATCTACGACGAGGACCTGCCGACCATCGATGCCAACGCCGGCGAGCTCACGCAGGTGTGGACCAACCTGATCGACAACGCGCTGGACGCGATGGGTGACAAGGGCACGTTGCGGGTCAGCGCCCGTCGTGAGCACGGCGCGATCCTGGTCGAGATCGGTGACGACGGCCCCGGCATTCCGGCCGACATCCAGCGGCAGGTCTTCGAGCCGTTCTTCACGACCAAGGGGCAGAGCCAGGGTACCGGGCTCGGCCTCGACATCGTGCGCGGCATCGTCGGGCGGCACCACGGCGGCATTCGTATCCTGCACTCGCAAACGGGCGACACGGTGATGCAGGTGAGGCTGCCCATTGCAGAGGGCGCACCAGCCCGGGAGGAGACACATGGCGATCACGTGCGCGCATCGTGATCAGGTGAAGGACGTGGCGCCCAACACGCGCGGCTGCGAGGAGTGCCTCGCGTCGGGCGACACGTGGGTCCACCTGCGGTTGTGCCTCTCGTGCGGCCACGTCGGCTGCTGCGACTCGTCGCGGAACAAGCATGCGACGAAGCACTTCCACGCGACGCAGCATCCGATCGTCACGTCGCTGGAACGAGGCGAGCAATGGGCGTGGTGCTACGCCGACGAGGAGTTCTTCGAGGAAGCGTAGTCGGAGGACTACGTCCTCGTCGCCGTTCGACTCGCCTTCGTCATTTCGGCCGTCGGCCTTCGGGTCGTTGCGGGCCTGGTCGCCCGGCTGAAGATAATTCCGAGGGTAGGGGCGGCTCCCCGAGCCGCCCTTGAAGGTGGCGCGGGCCGACCAGGCCCGCGACTAGCTCCGCGTGACGACGAGCAGCGTCGCGTCGTCGGCGGGCGGCCGGCCGGCGAAAGCGTCGAGGTCGGCTTCGATGGCGCGGATGTAGTCGGCGCCATCATGGTGGCGATGCGCAGCGGCCAGCGGCGGCACCCTGGCGTAGCCATACAGTTCGTCACTCGCATCGAGGCGCTCGGGCACCCCGTCGGTCATCAACACCAGGCGATCGCCAGGGCGGAGGTGGAGCGACCGCGTCGAATAGCCAAAGCGAATCGGGGCGCCCAGAGGCGGGGCCGTCTCGCCGATCGGCGTCACCTGTCCATCCCGATCGAGCAGCAGGGCCGGCGGCATGCCGGCACTCGCGAGGTCCGCGCGTCCGTCCGGGTGGACCCGGACGATGGTCAGCGCCATGAACAGCCCGCGCAGTCGCAGGTCGCGGAGCGCCGCGCCCATCACCTGGAGTGCTACGCCGAGGTCGTCGTGGTCGCCGACCGCCTGGAACAGGCCCTTCGTGGTGGCGACGAGTGTCCCCGCACGGAGGCCGTGCCCGGTCGCATCGCCGATCACCAGCGTGGCGATGCCGTCGGGCATCCGTCGCACGTCGAAGTAATCGCCGCCCACTTCGCTCGCCGTCTGCATCGACGCCACGGCTTCCCAACCCACCAGATCGGGCAGTCGCGACGGCAACAGCGACAGCTGGAACGCGCGTGCCTCCTCGAGTTCGTGCGCCTGGCGTTCGGCCTCGGCACGTTCACGCTCGCGCTCGGCCCGAACCGCGGCTTCTGCCAGGTCGCGCTCGCGTTCACGCGCCGACAGTTCCTGCACGCGATCGAGTTGTTCGCGCAGCCTCTCGCTGGTGCGGGCGAAGCGCCACGCCTGGGCCGCCGAGGCGACGGCGACGACGGTCGCCAGGCCGACGAAGATCAGGAGCGAGCGGGAGGCGACCTCGACGCCAAGGGACTCGAGTGCCGTCAGCGCGAGTGGTAACGCACCAGCCACGGCCGCCACACCGACCAGCCTGGCCGACGGCAGCCGCTCACGCAAGGCGCCGGCTGCACCCAGCAGTGCGAGCAGGACCTGCACGAACTGAAGCGCGCCGTGCACCTGTTCGAAGACTTGCAGCGGGTGCAGCAGCGCCGTCGCCGACAGGACACCCTCCGACGCCAACACCAGCAGCGCTGTCAGCGGCAGCGCCCTCCGTGTCGTCGAGAACACGAAGGCAACCAGGCTGAACGCCATCAGTGACAACAGGACGTAGCCGCGGAAGTACATCACGGCGCCGGCCCATAGCGAATGGTCGACGAGGTCGCGCTGCAACTCGCTGCCGACCAGCAGTGCGAGCGACAGTGCATACGTCGCGAACCACAGGTTGTCCGTGTCCGTGCGTCGCAGCCAGAAATAGAGCAGGTGCAGCAGCCCGAAGGTGGTGAACACCGCGGTGAGTGCGGTCAGCAGCGCGACGTTGCGTGCGTGCTCACGGTCGATAGTGTCGGCCTGCACGTTGGCCTCGAGCAGCCGCGAGCGAAATCCTGCGGGAAAGCCCGCCGTCGTGAACCACCTGCCGGACCGTGTGCCGTCAGCGAGCGGCCAGGACGACACCCTCACTGCGATGAGGTGAACCTGGCCTGGCACGAGTGGCAGCGCGACGGCCCGGCCCCTCGGCTCTCGTGTCGCTTCGTCTTCGGGGGTCGAACCGACGCGGCCGAAGCCACCTGCTCGCACCCCGTCCACGTAAATCTCGGACGCGGAGAAGTGCGTGAGTTGCAGCGCGATCGGTTCGGAGGGCGTTGAGGCAGGCAGTCGTACCCGCAGGCGGAACCAACCGGTACCCTTCCACGCGAAGGCTGTGCTCCCCGGCGCTCGCCAAGTCGACTCGATGCGCGTCCATGCCGCATCGTCGAAGGCCGGATCGGACCAGCGCAAGTCGTCGCCGGGGGCGTACCGCCAACCGGCGCGGTCGAGGGCCATTCCGGGGAATGTGACGGTAGCGACCGGGATGTCGACGACGGCCGGCGCCAGCGTCTGGGCGACGGCCTGCCCGGCGCCACCGGCGATGGTGGCGAGCAGTGCGAGGGCGCCGAGGAGACGCGTGGCGCCTGCGATCACATCTCTCCGCTCAGTTGCGTCGCCAGCTGCTTGAGGAACAGCCCGACGTCTGTGACAACGCCAACGGTTTGTGCGGAACCGCGATCGGACAGCTTGGTCACGACGGCCGGATTGATGTCGACGCACACGACCTTGACCCACGACGGCAGCATGTTGCCGACGCCGATGGCATGCAGCATCGACGACAGCATCACCACCAGTCCGGCACCCTCGAGCAATCGCGCGTATTGCTCCTGCGCCGCGATCAAGTCCATCTCCGTATCACGCAGCGGCCCATCGTCGCGGATGCTGCCGGCAAGGACGAATGGTACCCGGTGTGTCACGAGATCGAACATGACACCACTGGTGAGCACACCGCGCTCCACGGCCGGCACGATGCCTCCCGCACGATTCACGCGGTTGATCGCTTTCATGTGGTGCTTGTGGCCTTCGTGCACCGGCGTGCCCTGCGTGAGATCGACGCCGAGCGACGTGCCGAAGAAGCAGGACTCGATGTCGTGCACGGCAATCGCATTGCCGCCGAGCAGGGCGTCGACCCATCCCGAGCGAATCAGCTGCGAGAAGTACGGCGCACCGCCGGTGTGGACGACGACGGGACCGGCGACGAAGACGATGCGCTCTCCGCGTGCCCGCACGTCGCGCATGACGCCGGCGATGCGCGTCACCGTGGCTTCGACGCGGCGCTCCGACGAGATGTCGTTGGCCATGAACGCGAAGTGCTGGCGATCGCGCTCCTGGAACTCCGGCACGATGCGGATGCCGTCGGTCCCGCAGACGACGCGGTCGCCCTTGCGCACGTCGCGCAGCTTCCGACAGGCGGCGCGCGTGTCGTCGGCGCTCACGACGACGATGGCGTCCATGCGCTGCTGGAGCACGTCGAGCCAGCGGCCGGCGACGCGAACGGCGGTGCGGTGATTGGTGGTCGAGTAGAAATCTTCGGGAACGGCCCCGTCCATGTCCGCCTCGCGGATCAGGGCGTCGCTCTGGACGACGGGTGCGCATCCGAGTGGCAACAGGGCCTCGAGAATGCGATCCAACTGCTCGGACGAAGATGCAGAAACCCGAAGAACGAGCTCCGAGAAGTCATTATTGGTGCGACCAATCTCGAACCTTTGCACCTCAAATGCGCCTTCATGCGCGATCACCGCATCGAAGATCGTATTCAACAATCCGGAGTCGATCAGGTGACCGTTCGCCTCGACGACGACGGAAGTCTCGCCTTTCATGACCGCAGAGTAGGTCATTGCGCGGCCGATTCCCAATTGGTTCGCGTCATTTCACGCGAACGCCGCTTGAACTTGCATCGTGAACTCTTTACCCTTCCGTCATCTTCGCGTTCCTGGGAGGGAATATGCGTTCAGTACTGAAGGGGGCCGGCGTGCGGCTGTTGGCCGTGCTGTGCCTGCTCACGGCGTCGAGTACGGCGGCGTGGGCGCAGGTCGGCCTGTCGACCCTCACGGGCATTGCGTCTGACACGTCGGGTGCCGCGGTTCCGGGTGTGACCGTCACCGCGACCAACACCGGCACGAGCATCCCGTACACGGGCGTCACGACCGATGCGGGGGCCTACACGATCACGGGCCTGCCGGTCGGCAACTACAGCGTCAAGTTCGAGCTCCAGGGCTTCAAGTCGGTGCAGACGACGCTGAACATGGCGGCCGGACAGACGGCCCGCGTCGACGCGGCGATGGAAGTCGGCAACCTGTCGGAAAGCATCGAGGTCGTCGCGACCGGTGCCATCCTGCAGACCGAGAACGCCGTGGTCGGCGGCAAGTTCGAGCGCGAGCAGGTGGAGAAGCTGCCCCTCCAGGGCCGCAACGTCTCCGCCACCACGCTCTACACGGCCGGCGTCACGGTGCCCAGCCCGGGCAACATGAACTCGCTGAAGGGCTCTGGCGCGCGGCCGTATGCCAACGGCCAGCGTGAGCAGGCCAACAACTTCACGATCGACGGCATCGACACCAACGACCCCACCGACAACCTGATCGCCTACCAGCCGAGCCCGGATGCGGTGGAGCAGGTCAACGTCGAGACCAACAACTACTCGCCCGAGATGGGCAACGTCGCCGGCGCGAGCGTCAACATGGTGATCAAGTCGGGCACCAACGACATTCGCGGCAACGCGTTCTACTACTGGCGCGACAACGAACTCGCCGCGACGCCGTGGGCCACCAACCGGGCCGGCGGCCGCAAGGCGGAATTCACGCGCAAGGTGTTCGGCGGCACGGCCGGCGGTCCGATCGTCCGCGGCAAGTTGTTCTGGTTCGCCGACTATCAGGGCGGCCGCCAGGAGAACCCCCCGGCCGACTCGTTCGCCACGGTGATCCCCGACGCGTGGCGCAACGGTGACCTGAGCAGCCTGCTGCCCGGCATCCAGCTCCGCGACCCGGACACCGGCCAGCCGTTCGTGAACAACCAGATTCCGGTCAGCCGGTTCAGCCCGTTCGCGCGCGCGTTGCTCGCCAACGAAGCGCTGTACCCGCGCGCCAACGTCAACCGCGCGATCAGCGACTTCCGCCAGAACTACATCGGCAAGAGCGCGTCGACCGAAGAGACCAACCAGTTCGACATCAAGGTCGACTGGAACGCGTCGGCCAACGACAAGGTCTACGTGCGCTACTCGCGCCAGCAGAACGAATCGCGGACGCAGGAGACGGCGATGCCGCTGATCTTCGGCAGCCTCGGTGACAACCCGTTCTGGAGCGTCGGCGCCAACTGGAACCGCATCATCAGCAAGAACATCGTCAACGACGTCATCGTCGGCTACAACGCCAACCAGTTCAATTCGGTGCCGCTCGACCTCCGTGGTCTCGGCAACCTGAACAACCAGCTGGGCATCGGTGGCGCGCAGCCGATTGCCGGCCTGACCGAAGTCCGCATGGGCAACAACGTCGGCAACATCGGCACGATCGGTGGCGCCAGCGAGATGAACAACGGCATCTTCCAGTTGAACGAGCGCCTCACCTGGTTGAAGGGTCGCCACACGCTGAAGTTCGGTGCGTCGTGGAACCATTACATCGCCGAGCGCTACTACGCCGGCAACAACGGCGTGCTGGGCTACATCGCGTACGGTGGCACCTACACGGGCGCGGCGTTCGGTGACTTCCTGCTCGACAAGGTCTCGAGCAAGGGCCGCGGTTCGCTCGGCGATCCGTGGACGCACTACCAGGATCGGTTCGCCTTCTACGCCGGCGACGACCTGAAGCTCACCGACAACCTCACGCTGAACCTCGCGCTGCGCTGGGGCAACACGACGCCGTTCGTCGAGAAGGACGACCGCCAGTCGAACTTCGACCTCAGCAATCTCAATCAGCGGTTCGCCGGCCAGAACGGCAACAGCCGTGCGCTCTACGAGCCGTACTACAACGGCTGGGAGCCGCGTCTCGGCTTCGCGTATCGCAAGGGCGAGAAGTGGGTGTTCCGCGGCGGCTATGGCATCACGCAGTACCAGGAAGGCACCGGCGCCAACCTGCGCCTGCCGCTGAACCCGCCGTTCTTCTTCGAGTCGCAGCGCGACTGGCAGTACTCGGCCGCCAATCCTGGCGACGCCGGCACCATCGCCACCGGCTTCGACGGCCTGCAGTCGCTCACGGGCATCTCCGGCCAGCTGCGTGCCTGGGACCCGAACATGCGTCCGCAGCTGACGCAGCAGTACAACGTGTTCGCCGAGTACCTGCTCGGGCCGCGTTCGTCGATCAACATCGGCTACGTGGGCAACCGCTCCAAGTACCTGGTCGCACCGATCGAGGGCAACCAGCCGCTGCCGGGCGTGGGTGATCCGAGCACGTGGGCGCCGATCCAGACGCGTCGTCCGCTGTACCAGTTCAACCCGCTGGTCACCAACATCGCGTTCACCTCGCCGGCGGCGCGGTCCAACTACAACGCGCTGCAGACGACGTTCAAGCAGCGCCTGTGGGGCGGGCTCGACTTCGTGGCTAACTACACGTTGGGCAAGGCGATGTCGAACAACCTCGGCTACTACGGCACCGGCGGCGTCGCCTCCGAGGGCGCCTATCCGGTCAACAGCTACGACATCGAGGCCAACTACGGCCCTGCGTTCTTCGACGCCCGGCACATCTGGTCGGTCGCCGGCAGCTACCAGATCCCGTTCGGCATCGATCGCAAGTTCGGATCGAACATCAACCGCGCCGTCGATGCCATCGCTGGCGGCTGGGACGTGAGCTTCGCCTTCACCGCGCACACCGGTTACCCGATCACGGTGCAGGACAGCAACAACCCGTCACTGCAGGCGACCCGTTCGACCGTGTGGCCCGACCTGATTGGTAACCCGGTGCCATCGGATCAGACCGTCGACCGCTGGCTCGATCGCTCGGCCTTCCGCTCGGCCGCGCTCGGCACGTTCGGCAACGCCGGCGTCGGCGTCGCCCGCGCGGCTGGCTACTGGAACACCGACCTCTCGCTGACCAAGCGGATCGTGACCTTCGGCCGCCAGTACCTGGTGCTGCGCGGCGAGGCCTACAACCTGCTCAACCACCCGAACTTCGGGCCGCCGGATCGCAACATCCAGAGCCAGACGTTCGGCACCATCACGAGCGTGGTCGCCGACCCGCGCGTGATCCAGCTCGTGGTGAAGTACCACTTCTGATTCGCGAAGGTAGGGGCGCCTCTCTGAGGCGCCCTCTCCAAGTCAAAA
>DATJTM010000716.1:0-14171 GCA_035503395.1 Luteitalea sp. | reverse complement strand
ATGACGCGCCGCCGGTTCGTCCGACTGCGCTCCCGGTCATGCGTGTCCTCGCCCTCGCAGCCCTCGACGTTTCCTACATCCGCGACAACTGGCTCGCCGCCGTCAAGGACGTGCTCGGCGACGACGCGCTGGTCGTCAACGCGACGCCGCTGCTGGCCTGCGGCCCGCCCGGACTGCACGCCAGCTACGTGCACCGCATCGTGGCGACGCAGCCGGTCGACTGGTGCTTCGTCTACCACGACTACATCTTCACGGACTACGACGACGACTTCTTCGGGCACCTGCGCAGCGCAGGCGTGAAGACGGTGGCGTTCCATCCCGACGACGAACCCGAGGTCTGGTACCAGCGCAACCGGAAGTTCGACAGCCGCTACGACGTGGTGGCGTCGCACTCGGCCCGCGGCACCGCGCGTCGCATCAGTGAAAAACGCCCGACCCGCGCCGTGCACGTGCCGTGGGGATTCAATCCGACGTTCTTCGATCGTCCGGCGAGGCCCGTGCCGCTGGATCTCGATGTCGTATTCGTCGGCAAGTACAAGGTCGAGGAACACGACAGCAAGACCTTCCGCGAGGACGGCCGGCACCGCGACGACATGCTGGTGCGCGTCGCCGAATGGTGCGCGCGTCACGGCCGCACGTTTCGCGTGTTCGGCCACGGCTGGGAGCGGCACCCGCGCCTGCATCGGTACGCCGGCGGCCTGCTGAGCCACGCCGACATGCTGCGTGTGCTCCACACGTCGCGCATCGTGCTGAACCCTGGCTGGTCGGCCGACCCCAGTGACAGCGCTCCGCAGACCAAGCTGCGGCACTTCGAGGTGCCTGGCGCCGGGGCGTTCCAGCTGACCAACACCAACCCGGAGCTCGAAGTTGCGTTCACGCCCGAGCAGGAGATGGCCTGCTTCGACGATGCCGACCATCTCGAGGCGCAGGTGGCGCGGTTCCTGGGCGACGAAGCGGCGCGCCGGCGGATCGCGGAGGCCGGGTACCGACGGGCCCACGCCGAACACACGCTGCAGCATCGCGTCCGGACGTTGTTCTTCGACGTGTGCGCCGCGCGTCCGGTGACGCCACGACCGAAGACGGTCAAGGTCGCCCGTCGCCGCGCCGTGCCGTCGCCATCGGTGCTCCGCATCGACGTCGCCCGCGCTGCGCAGCTGCCCGCACTCGCCGCCGATCTGAAGGCGCGACTGGCCCGGACGAGATCGCAGGCCGTGCACGTGGCAGCGGTTCGCGGCACGGTTCAGCGCGCCGACTACGCGTTGTTGCTCGACACGCTCGCCCGCACCGACGCCGGCGTCCTCGAGGTTCGCACGTTCTACGAAGGCACGCGGCGCAAGCGCAATCCGCTGCAGCCGATGCGCTCCGAGATCGATGGCGGACTCCTGTCGAGCCGAGTCGCGCTCGACCGCGTGACGCCGCGCCACCGCAGCGCATTGCGACGGGCGTTGCCGGGATTCGAGCATGGTGGCGTCTGGTACCCGCTGATCAATTTCGTGGCGCGACCACGAAAGGCCGCGGCGCTGCTGCAGGCCTTCATCGACCGCGACGTCGACGCGCTGCACGCGCTCGCGCCGTTGCCGACCGGCATCGTCGTCCCCGAGATCGCCATCGAGATGCCGGCCGAGGACGGCGACACGTCCATGGTGGCGGTGCCGCGATTCGTGCCGCCACTACAGTCGCTGCTCGACCTCGCCGCCCGCCGTGGCGAGACGGTGGCCGTGTACGGCGCGCGCGGCGACATGGCCGACATCACCCTCGACACCGTGCTGCAGCATCGCGCTGTGCGCTGCGTCGGCGTCGTCGACCGCGCCCTGGCCGGCACCCGCCTGCGCGGACTGAAGGTGGTCGGTGCCTTCGACCTGCCACGCCTGCGTCCCGACTACGTGATCATCGCCGCGGCCTGGTCGGGCCCGGCCATCGTCGATCAGCTGCGTCCGCTCGAGCCGCGGATGACGCTGGTGCCGTTGTACGACCTGCAGGCTGCCGTGTGGCAACTGCTCCTCCCTTGACTGCCATGGACATCGCGATCCTTCGCACGACCGCCGCCGACAATCACCATCCGAGCTACGCCCAGCTGGAATACGCCGCGTTGCTGCGCGGCGCCAGACTCGTCGCCTATGCCCTGCCGCCGGGCATCGAGGGCATCGATGTGACGTTTCGCGGTGTGCCGTTGCTGCCGGTGTCGTCGGTGCTGCGCATGCCCGACGTGGATCTGCTCGTCGTGCCGACGGCCGGCTCGCTGGAACTGCGCGAACAGCTGGCCCGGGGCGGCTGGGGGCCGACGCGTGTCGCCTGGTACGGCGACGAGCGCGGGGCTGCGCTCGAGCAGCTCTCACAGGGGCGCTGGTTGCTCCACCGCGATGCCGAGGTCGTCGACAGCACGCTGCAGCAGCGGTTGCGGGCCTCGCGTCTCCAGGGGCTCGGCATCGACGACGTGCCGGACGCCTTGCCGATCGAATCGCGCCTGGCCGTGACCGACGCGGTGCTCGGTGCCTGCGTGCGGGCCAGGGCGGCGCTGCCGGAGTCCGGGCCCTATCTGGTCGGTCGCAACTGGGGCAACTTCCTGGCGGCAACCCGACCGAAGTTCTACGACGCCCTCGCCCGGGAAGACGTGCACGCGATGGAAGCGCTGCTCGGGCAATGCTTCCGGAACGAGCTGACGACCGGCATCTTCGGTGGGCGTGACGCATTCGACCAGTTCGCCTCGAGTGAGGCCGCGGCGATCGGCGGCCTGCGCGCCCACTACAACGTGTGGCGGCATTCGGTGGCGCAGCCTGACGTGCAGCGCCTCGGATGGCCGGCGGTCGGCAACCCGTTCGGCGTGTGGGTGGACCAGGTGCTGGTCCATCCGAACACGATGCTGAACGACCATCGTGCGTCGATGGTGGCCGACCTGGTCGGACACCTGCCACATCCCGTCGTCGCCGAGATCGGCGGCGGTTACGGTGGTTTCGGACGGCAGTGGGCGATGCTCGGCGCACCAGGGACGTACCTTAACTTCGACCTGCCCGAGAACCTGTTGGTCGCCGCGCACTTCCTCGTCTCGGCGCATCCGGATCGACGCGTGAAGCTGTTCACCGATCCCTCGGAGTCACTCGATCACGACGTGCTGTCTCAGTACGACGTCGTGCTCATGCCGCACTTCATGCTGCCGCGCCTGGCCGAGCGCAGCGTCGACGTGTTCATGAACTTCATCTCGCTGTCGGAGATGAGCTGTCCGACCATCGCCGAGTATCTCGGGCAGGTCGCGCGGGTGACCCGCGGCTATTTCTACCAGGAGAACCTGCTCGACAACGGGCAGGGGTACGAGTTCTATCCGGTCAGCGTGTTCCCATCGATGCCGGAGTTCCGGCGCGTCTTCAGCACGCCGTCACGGTGGCCGTTCTTCAGTGCTGCGTCACCGGCGCACTCGCACACGGAGCAGTTGCTCATTCGGCGAGACCTCGAAGTCGGCCGCTATCTGACTGCCACGCCTGCGGTGCGGACGCCGGACATGCGCGAGGTCACGGTCGCGTAAGCCGATGGGGTCACGAGTGGAGTGGGCGACGGCCAATCGCAGCACGATGGCTCGCATGGCGGGCCTGGGTGTGCCTGCGGTTGCCGACGTCACCGCCATCCGCCTCGACGGCGAGAGCGACGTCAGCGGCGTGTCCATGATCGGCGCCAACGGGGCCTGGCTCCGTGTCCACAGCCAGCGACGCCCGGTCGACGAGGCGCGACGCGCCGTCGACGATGCCCTTGGCGAGCGAGACGTGCCGCCGGTCGTCGTCCTGCTCGGGGTTGGCCTGGGCTTCGCGATCGACGACGTGCTCGCACGCCGGCCGGATGCCCGGATCGCGGCCCTCGAGCTCGCCCCCGAACTGCTCGCCGCGTTCTGCGAACGTCGCGACTGGAGTGCACTGCTGGCATCGCGCCAGCTCGTGGTGGCAGCCGCACCCGGGTACGCCCTGGACCTGTCGTCATGGGACGACGACGTGCTGGCCGACGCGCCGCTCGTAATCGTCCACCCGGTGATCGCGAGGGAGCGCGTCGACGCGTTCGCCGCCGCGCACGACGCGTGGCGGCAGGCCCTGTTCGAGCGCAGGGCCAACGCCGGCGCACGTCGCGCGTTCTCGGCCCTGTACGTCAGGCACACACTCGCCAACGCACCGAGGCTCACCACCGAAAGCGACGTGGCCGCGTTGAATGGCGTTGGCGCCGGCACACCCGCCCTGATCTGCGCGGCTGGACCATCACTGGACCGGCTGCTGCCGGCAATCGCCAGGCACCGCACGCGTCTGCTGATCATCGCGGTCGACACGACGGTGCGGCCGCTCACCCATGCCGGCATCGAACCGGATCTGGTCGTCGCCATCGATCCGACGACGTTGAATGGACGGCATCTCGTCGATCTGCCCCGTCTGCGACACGCGCACCTGGTCACCGAGGCCAGCGTCGACCCCCGCGCCGTGAATGCGTTTGCCGGCCGGGTGTTCTTCGCCCGCGTCGGGCGCTTCCATCCGTGGCCGTGGCTCGAGGCGCATGGCGCGAGCTGCGGACAGGTCCAGGTGTGGGGCTCGGTCCTGACGGCCGCGTGCCAGCTCGCGATCCGGTTGGGCTGCGGTCCGATCATGCTCGGCGGCACCGACCTCGCCTACACCGACGGCCAGCCGTACTGCCGGCACACCACGTTCGAGGCCGACTGGGAAGCGCAAGCCGAACGCGACGGCATCGACGTGCCGGAAGTGTGGCGCCGTCGGCTTCGTGATGCCGCGACCCGCGAACCCGACGTCCATGGCGAGCCGACCGTGACGGCGCCGCACCTGATTGCCTTCCGTAACTGGGTTCGCGCCTTCGTGGCGTCGGCCCCGAGCCACACCTTCATCAACGTGACCGGTGCCGGCATCCTGCACGGTCCCGGCATCGCACAAGCCAGCCTCGGCGAGGCACTGCATGGGCTGCCGGACCAGATCGGCATCGGCAGCCGTCTCGCGGTGGCGCATCAGTCGATGCGCGTGGCGGGCGATGAACTCGCACCGTCGCTGGCCGATCTCGCCGCGACGTCCGTCGAAGACGAACCGTACCGGACGTGGGCGACCGAGGCGCACGATCTCGACGTGCAGGCCGTGCGTCGCGTCGTCGCTTCGGCATCCAGACGAGTCGGCGCGGGATTGGCCGCGCCGGCGGCACCCAGGAACAGGACGATGACCGACCTCAACGCTCTCGAGTGGATCGATGTGCCGTACGACGCGGCCTCCTTCTGGGCCAAGGCACCGATGCAATGGGTGGTGCCGCCCGAGGCCATCCGCACGTATGCCTACGTCCTGCAAGGGCGGACGATGACGCTGTCGTTCACCATCTCGGGGGCGTCGGTGCAGGGCGTGACGACCAACGAGATCTATGTGCGGATTCCGGACGACTACCTGCCCGCGCGCTCGGTCGTGAACGCCGTGTGGATCGGCACGTCGGGCTACAAGGAGATGGGCTACGCCCGTACCCACCGCGGGTTGCCGATGGTCGTGGTGCTGCGGGCCAGCGAGGTCAACTTCGGTCCGGAGACCGGCGGGTTTTCGGTCTTCGGCCAGATCACCTTCGAGGTGCAATGATCGCCGACGTCACCGTCGTGATGCCGGCCCGCAATGCTGGCGCGACGATCGGCCGGGCCATCCGCTCCGTCGGAGGCCGTCGTGTGCGCGAGATGGTGGTGGTCGATCACGCCTCCAGTGACGACACGGCGGCGGCCGCGGTTGCGGCGGCGGCCGACGTCCCGATTCGCGTGATCCCGGTCGCCGCGACCCTTCGGCTTGGTGGCGTGCGCCAGGTTGGGCTCGACAACGTGCGCACACCCTACGCGGTGTGGCTCGATGCCGACGACGAACTGCTCGAGGGCCGGGTCGATCGCTTCGCGGCGCATCTCGACGCGGGCGCCGACATCACCGCCGACGCCGCGGAGCTGCAAGACCTCGATGGATCACGGCGTCCGTTGCCGATGCCGGGGTTCCTGCAGGTGACCGGCGGCATCGTGCGCCTGTTCGAGCGTAGCTACCTGCCGGCGCCCGGCGTCGTGGGCTGTCGGGTGGAAGCGGTTCGGCGTGTCGGCTACGACCCGGTCCAGCACGGACCCGAGGACACCGACCTCCTGCTGCGCGCCATCGTCGCCGGCCTGCGCTTCACGCTCGAGCCGACGCCGGGCTACCGCATCTACGCGTCACCGGGGAGCATCTCGCGCCAGCGCGCCAACCAGCGCGCGATGTATCGCGCGCTGTTGCTGAAGCACCCGCACGACGTCGTGCGCGAGGTGTACCTGGCAGCAGGATGGAGCGATCGTGTGGCGCACTGGGCGATCCACTCGATGGCGCTGTTCACCGACGATCTTGCGGGCGCGCGACGCATCCTCGACGGCCTGGACGGCCTCTCTGACGGCGTGACGGACGACGACGTGATCGAGCGCGACGGACCGATACGGCATCGGGAAGGGTGGCGCATGGCGTTCGCGCGCGGCACGCTGGCCCTGCTGGACGATCAGGCCGACGATGCGCGGCCATGGCTGGAACGGGCCGAGCTACACGAGCCGACGGCGGAAGGCGCCAACAATCTCGGTGTTGCACTCGCCCGTGCCGGACGCATCGACGATGCGCGTCGTGCCTTCGGCCTGGCCGTCGAACGGCGGCCTGCGTACGTCGACGCCCGCGACAACCTGGCCGCGGAGTTTCCGCAGCACGTCACGACTCACCCGTTCCGTGCGCAGGACGTGCGGCTGGATTACTCGGCGCAGCCGCACCAAGGGCCAGGCCATCCGATCGCCTCGTTCGTGTCATGAGCACGATTCTTCCCGAACTCTTGCGGGCGTTTGCCGAGCGCGGGCTCTCGATCAGGGCCGAGGCAGGGGAGACGCGGACCAATGATCCGGACGCGCAGTTCGTGAAGGCCTTCCGCGACGACGGAACGCGCCTCCGCGGTGGGGCGGGGATGGCCTTCGGCGAGGTCCTTTTCCTCGAACACCTGCTCGCGCCGCTGCGCGGGCAGTGCCTGATCATCGGCAACGGGTTCGGGTGGAGCAGCGTGGCGCTGGGTATGTTGTTGCGCGGCAAGGGTCATGTCACCGCGATGGATGCCTGCGTGGATGGCGACGAGGCCGAAGCGGGTCTCGCGCTCGTCGAGGCCATCGCTGCGGCTCACGACCTGCCCGTACGCGCTGTCCGGGCCGTGTCGCCCGAGGACGTCACGACCGTTGTCGAACGCGACTGTGGCGGGCGTCTCGACCTCGTGCTGATCGACGGGCTGCATTCGGAGGAACAGCAGGCACTCGATTACGAGGCGGTTCGGCCGTTCCTCGCCGACGGCGCCGTCGTGTTGTTCCACGACATCGTGAACTGGCGACTCGAGGCGGGCTTTGCGGCCATCGCCGCGCGTGACGGCCGCGGTGCGGCACTCCTGCACCGTACGGCGTCGGGCATGGCCATCCTGTATCCGGAGACGGCGCCGTACGTCGATCTGATCGACGCGTTTCGGGGCGACGCTCCGGTGCGGCAGCCGGACGTCGCGATCTGGGAACGGCGCTACGAAGGTCTCTGGCGCAGCTATGTCTGGCGCGGGGATACTGTGACGAGCGAGAAGTACTTCACGCTCGCCCTGGGCGAGACGCTCGCGCCGGCGCGCCTCTGGCTCGCCCGCGCCTGGCTGCACTTCGATCGCGCCGAGTGGGACGCCTGTCGCGACGCGCTGACGGCGGCCGAAGGCCTGGCGCCTCACGACGCGGCTCCACGGTATTGGCAGGCGATGGTCGCCAGGGCGACGGGAGCGACGGCGACCGACGTGCAGGCCGCGTTCGCGCACGCGCTGCGCGGCGACGGCGTGACGGCAGAGATGCGGATGGACGCTGGTTTTGCGAGTTTCGCCGCCGGCGACTGGGAGGATGCCGATCGCCTCGCGCGCGCGACCTGCGCCGAACGTGACGGCTGGAGTGCCCCGTGGCATCTGCGCGCGCTCTGTGCCCGCGCCAGGGGCGCCTGCACGACCGACGTCGCTGCGCTGTTGACGAAGGCATCGACGGCTACGCCGATGACCCCTGAACTGGCCTACGACCTCGCCTCCGTCGCGCAGCAGACCGGGCAGATGACTGACGCACTCCGCCATGCGCGCATCGCGTTGACGCTGCGGCCGCGATGGGACGCGGCGGCCACCTTGGTCGAGGCCCTGGAGTCGACGGCGGAGGCACGCGCGTGACCACGACGCCTGGCAGCGGCGCCGGATCGGGACTGGTCGTCGCCGCGCAGATTCTCGAGTGGAAGAGCCGCATCTGGGAGTTCTGGTGCCAGGTCGCCGCGTCGCTCGAGCGGCAGGGACAGCAACTCGTGTTGCTCTCGCCCTGGTCGCCCCCGACGCCGGACGCGGGACCGCTGGTGCTGCCGATGCCGTACGCCATCGGCGAGTATGCCCCGAACGCCGATGCGGCCATGGCGCGCGATCCGGGCTGGGACCACCTGCTGGCCACCGACGCGCTGTACGGGACGTTCCTGCCCGTCAGCCGTAAGGCGTCGCTTGCGGAACTGGCGTCGTTGCAGGCCTTCGTCCGCGCCGTGTTCGACCAACTCGCCCCCGACGTGGTGATGGGCTGGGCGCCGCCGTTTCCACCGTCGCGGCTGATGCTCGGCGAGGCGTGGCGCCGCGAGATTCCGTCGTTCGGCCTCGAGATCGGCTTCGTACCCGACACCCTGATGATCGAGAGCCGCGACGTCGGTTTCGGCGCCGATGCCATCAGCCACCCGGCACTGGCGAGCACCCTGGCCGCTCACCGCACCGATGAGGACCGCGTGGCACGCATGGTGGCAGCGTACGGCACGCGCACCGACGACCAGCGTTCGCCGTGGACGGCTGCGGATCGGCCGGTGGTGGTGCTGCTCGGATCCTGTCCCGGCTTCAACATGGAGCCGCGCACGTCCCGGCTGATTCAACTGGCGTCGCCCTGGTTCGAATCGTTCGAGGCGGCTGCCGTTGCGGTTCGGGCCGCCATGCCGGCTGGTGCGACGCTCGTCCTGCGGCCGCACCCGGCCGACGTCGAAGGGCAGCGCTACAGTCACGGGCCTGCCGCCGCCGGCATACCGATGACGACTGGATCGGTGCGCGCCCTCGTCGAGCAGGCCGATGTCGTGGCGGTCCTGGGCAGCACACGCACGCAACTGGAGGTCGCCCTGCTCGGCGTGCCGATCGTCCTTCTCTCGCGCAGCCTGCTGTGGGGCCAGGGCGTTGCCTGCGAGTTCGACGGCCGTGACCTGGCGGGTGCGTTGCAGGAGGCGCTCACCGGCGAGGGCGCCGGGAACCGCCGCCGCGAGGCCCTCCGCGTGCTCGACTTCCTTGCGCATCACTGCCTCTTCGGCCTCGACGGCACGGCGGCGACGCGAGGGCCGGGCGACTTCGCCACGTTCCTCGGGCGCTTCGCCCTGGCCGGAGGCAGCCCCGAGGATCGGCAGCGCCGCATCGCGGCGTTCACGACCGCCGTCGCGCCACTGCTCGCGCCCTACGTCTGTCGTGAGGTCGCCTCGGGCACGCGTCCGATGCGCGCCGCGTACCTGCCGTTCGTCGAAGCGCAACTGGCCGATGCCGTCGTCCGGTCAGGGACGGCTACCGTGCTCGTCAGTGGCAGTGATGCCACCGCCCGTCGCCTCGCGCACCTGCTGGAGTCACGCGGGCTGTCCGTCCATGGCTTCATCGACCCGGTCCGCGGCGGCGAGACCGTCGATGGCCGGCCCGTCATCGACGATGCCGGGGTGGCCGCGAACGCGGCGCAGGCGATCGTGCTGGCGAGCCATGACGATGAGGCAGGCATGCGTCGCCGGCTGCAGTCGGTGCCGGTGACACGTGCCTTCCGGTTGTTCGGGCCGTCGCTGGCCACCGCCTCGTTGCCGTTCGCGCCTGGCGACTACGTCGGCGCCGAGCGCTTGTGGATGCAACGCGCGCAGCAGGCGTTCGACCGTCAGGCATGGGACGCGAGTGAGGCCGCCGCCCGGCATGCGCACGAGGCGCGGCCAACGTGGTCCGAGCCGATCTATCGCCGGGCGCTCGTCGCTCGCGCCAGGGCAGAGGCTCCCGACACGGTCTGGGCGTTGTTCACGCGGGCGCTGGCATTGGAGGACGTGAGTGCCGACCTCGTGATCGATGCGGGCTTCGCGGCGTTCTCGGTCGGTGACCTGACGACCGCCGATGCGCTCGCGCGTCGCGCCGCGAAAGAACGGCCCGCCTCGAGCCTCCCCTGGCACCTTCGAGGCCTGTGTGCGCGTGCGGATGGCGCCGACGTGCGCGACGTGGCGCGCTTGTTCGACCGCGCGCTCGAAGGCGAGCCGGTCACACCGTTCCTGCTGATGGACGCTGCGCAGGCAGCGCATGGTTGCGGCGAACTGGCGCGCGCCGTGATCCTGGCCGGCGCCGCCACCGACGCCATGCCCGAGTGGAGTGCGCCGTGGGTCCTGCGCGCACGATACGGCGCCGAGGCCGGGGCACCGGTGGCCGATGTGCGGGCATGGTACGAGCGGGCACTGGCGGCCGAGCCTCGTCCGGAGGACGCCGTGCTCGACGCGGGCTTTGCCGCCTTCGCGGCCGGCGATGTGGAACGGGCCGAGGTGCTGGCGCGCGACGCGGCTGGCGTCATGCCCGACTCCAGCGCGCCTTGGCACCTGCGGGCGCTCTGTGCCCGGGAGCGGGGCGAGTCGCCAGCCGACGTTGCGCGGCTGCTCGAGGGCGCACTCGCACGCGTGCCAGTGACCGCCGAACTGCTGTTCGATCTCGGTGTGGCGGCGATGCATCGGGGCGACGTCGAGGCCGCCCGAGACTTCGTCGAACGCGCGGCCGCGGCCAAACCCGATTGGGGCTCGCCGGGTGAACTGCTGACGCACCTCTCGACGCTCGCCGCGAGCCGCGCGTGACCGGCATCGCGGCCAAGACGATGCCTGTTCCGGAGACCTCCGCATGAAAGTCGTTGCGTTCGTGCCCGCCAAGGGCACCAGCAGCCGAATCGAGAACAAGAACACGCGCCTGCTCGACGGCAAGCCGCTCTTCCTCTACACGCTGGAGAAGCTGGCGGCCCTGCCGTTCATCGACGAGGTCTATCTCGACACCGAGTCCGAGGAGATGGCGGCGCTGGCCGCCCACTCGGGCGTGCGCATCCTGATGCGCGACCCGGCGCTCGCCAGCAACAGCACCGACGGTCACGCGCTCTTCTACAACGAGGTGCGGCAGGTCGAGGCCGACGTCTACATCCAGGCGCTGTGCACGGCGCCGTTCATCCGCCCCGAGACGATCAAGGCCGCGGTGGACGCACTGCAACCCGGCTCGACGTACGACTCCGTCGTGCTGGTGCGCAAGGAGAAGCACTACGCGTGGAAGGACGGCGAGCCGCTCTACGGCCGCGAGCGGATCCCCAACAGCGTCGACCTGCCCGACACCGTCATCGAGACGATGGGCATGTACATCGTGGCCGGCGAGGCGGCCCGCCGGACGCGACGGCGGATCGGCGATCGGCCGCTGCTGCAGGCCATCGACCCGCTCGAGGCGATCGACGTCAACTGGCCCGTCGATCTGGACCTGGCCAATCTGGTCGCCGCCGGCATGCGCGAGAAGGAGCGCAAGCTGCTCGGCAACCTGCGGCATCACCTCTCGAGCTCGCTGCTGTCCGACACGCTCGATGACGTGGGATATCCAGCGCAGATCATCAAGGGCCTGACGCCCAATCTGCCGGATGCCCGTGCCTTCGGTCGGGCCAAGACGCTGCGGCTGCGCCGACTCGAGCCGGGCGAGGACTTCACGGGTGTGTACGGGGCGCTCGAGTCCTACCGCCACATCGTGCCCAACGACATCGTCGTCGTGCAGAACGACGCGCCCGACTATGCGTACTTCGGCGAGATCAACGCCAGCCTGGCGGTGCGGGCTGGGGCGGTGGCCGCGGTGATTGGCGGGCACACCCGTGATTCGATGGCGGTCGCGGGGATCGGCTTCCCGGTCTTCGCCCGCGGTACGACCTGTCAGGACGTGCGGACGCGCGCCGTGCTCGATGCGCTGAACGTACCGGTGACGATCGAAGGCGTGCCGGTCACACCGGGTGACCTGCTGTTCGCCGATCGCGAGGGTGTGGTCGTCGTCCCACGCCGGGCCGAGGACGACGTGCTGTCACGCGCGCTCCAGCGATCGGTGGGCGAGAAGCGCCTGCTGGTCGACATCGCGCACGGCCTCGAGGTCGACGCGCTCACCGAGCGGCACGGCTTCTTCTGAGCGTCGACCCAGCACGAACGCGCTGGCCAGGAACAACGGCGACGGCGAGGCCCCACGCTCGGGCAACTGCCGCAGGCAGCGTTCGGTGAAGCGGCGCAGGCCCGTGTGCCACGCCCGCTCGCCGTCCGGATGCCCGTGCACGAGCGGCCACTGGCGCTCGTAGACGGCGCTCAGGCTCTGGAGCCGCCGGTCGACGGCGTACGCCGTGCCCGCCGCGTACCGCCGATACCGCACCAGCGGCGTGCCCTGCAGGGTCTCGGCCGAGAACTTGAGCGACGCGCGCAGGAAGAAGTCGAGGTCGTCGGCGCCCCACGGGTCGCGGAAGCCGCCGAGTTCCTCGACCACCTCGCGCCGGATCAGCGCGCAGGAGGCCGGGAAGACCTCCCAGTCGGCCGCCAGCAGGGACAGGTAGAGCCGCGGCGTCTCCGGCGGTGAGTCTGGCATCGCCGTGTCGGCCGACGTTCCGTCGACGTGCATCTCGAGCCGCGAACCGACCACGAAGCCGCAGCCGGGATTGCCATCCAGGGCCGTCACGGCCTGCTCGAGGGCGTCGGGCAAGAGGTGGTCGTCGGCGTCCAGGAACAGGAAGCTGGCGCCGCGCGCGACGTCGATGCCGGAGTTCCGCGCCATCGCGCAGCCGGCGTGCGGCTGACGGACGAGGAACGCCTTGCGATGCGCACTCACGACCGGCCCGACGTCCAGCGGTGACCCGTCGTCCACGACGATCACCTCGTGGTCGGGGCAGGACTGCCGCGCCACGCTCTGCAGCGTCTCCTCGAGCATCGACAACTGCGCCACCGTCGTCACCCGGCAGGGGATGACGACCGACACGAGGGGAGGACGGGCGCCGAGGGAGTGCGGCATCGACGAAGAACTCCAATGTTCGGTCCGTCGAGGTTGACGGCCCGGTCGCGGCGGCTGATAGTGCGCTCCGACCAGGAGCCCTGATGCAAGAATCACGACAATACCTGCTTACCTGTGCCGTAGCCGCCTTCGTCCTCGCTCCATCCCAGCTGTTCGCGCAGCCGCAGGCGGGGGACCGTCCTGTGCGCGTGATGTCTTACAACATCAAACATGGCCAGACCAACGCCGACTGCACTACGCCGCCACCGGCGGCCGGGCAGCCGCCCAATCCGGACTGCAACCTCGACATCGAGGCGTCCATCGCGGTCATCCGCAGCTACGATCCCGACATCGTCGCGATGCAGGAGATCGACCGTTTCTGGGCCAGAAGTGCGTATCTCGATGAACCGGCGGTGATTGGCGACGGGCTCGGCTTCGAGCACCGGTGCTACGCCCCCAACCTCGATCACGGACCCGACAACCACTCGCCGGTGCCGCATCAGTACGGCACGGTGATCCTGAGCCGCTTCCCGATCCTCGAGTGCAGCAACACGTTGCTGCCGCGCGTCGCCAACGAGGAACAGCGCGGGCTGACGAAGGCCGTCATCAACGTGCGGGGTGTGCCGCTGCAGTTCTTCAACACCCACCTGCACACCACGCAGGCCGCACGCCTGCTGCAGACCGACGCGGTCGCCGCGGCGCTCGACGCCGCTCCGGATGGGCCAATCGTGTTGACTGGCGACATGAACGCGCGGCCCACGGCCGTCGAGCTCGCGCCTATTCAGGAACGCCTGCGCGACAGCTGGGTGGTGGCGCCGAGACCTGACGCGATCAACCCGCAGGGCTTCACGTCGCCCGCCGACCTCGATCGCAACCCCACCAGCCGCATCGATTACGTCTTCGCGTCCGAGGACGTCGGCTTCGGCGGCACCTTCGTGCCACTCACCGACGCCACCCGCCTGGCCGCCGACCACTACCCGGTCGTGGCCGACCTGACCTTGCCCGGGAGCGCCGTCGGGGTGGGCCGGGTGCGGCGTGGTTCGTCACCTGAATGACATGTCCGCGTGCGTGTGACGCAGGACACGACA
>DATJTM010000715.1:0-2773 GCA_035503395.1 Luteitalea sp. | reverse complement strand
AACCGCAGCCGCAGATCACGCAACCCGATGTCGTCCTGCGCGGTGATCCTGATCGCGATCGCCCCCACGGCCGCGTCGCGTCGTACATCGGCACCGGGCGCGACGATGCGGGTCGCCGGTGGCGCGTCCGGCCGGACCACGATGGCGATGGTCTGCAGGACGTCACCCGTCGATCCACGCAGCATCAGCACGTCGGACGCCTCCGCGCGGAAGTCGGCGGCGGCCTCGTCGCTGCGGACGTTCACCGCCAGATCCGCGGTCCCGATGGACGCGCGCGCGCTCGATGGCCAGTGTGTGAAGGTCAGATGCACGCGTGCGCCCGCAATCACGTCGAGCCTCGTCGGACGTCGCAGGTGGACGCGAGGGATTCGCGTGTAGGCCGGCGAATCCACCGTCGCCGTCCAGTCGAGGGGCGCGGTCGCGCGCTCGCTGCCGGCGGCCGCGGAAGTCGTCGTGCCGGGTCGCGCAGGGGGCGACGGGAACCGGAACGTCAGCAGCGCCGGGGCGAGGAGACCCACGGCCACGCAGCCCACCGCGAGCAGCCAGGCCGTCCGGCCGTAGGGCCGCGGCCACGCGGCGTTGTCGAGACCGGCTCGCGCCTGCCTGGCGAGGCGTCCGGCGATTGCCGGCGACAGGTGGTCGTGCCCTTCGTGCCAGGCGATCAGCGCGTTCCGGAGCTCGGGCTGCTGCGCCTCGACGGTCGCCAGGAGGCCATGCACGTCGCGGAAGCGACGGCTTACCAGCGTGACCACGACGGCGAGCGCGGCCGCGGCAACGACCACCCACACGCCAGCGGCCACGGGACCGGCCGCCCGCAGGACGAGGCCAGCGCCAGCGCCCGACACGACCGCGTGCAGCAGTGTCCAGCCCCGCCAGCGGCGCCAGGCCGCGCCGACCCACGCCGCGACCCAGGCCGCATCCCGCGGATCGTTCGCGCTGCCGCCACCCACACCATCAGGCGGCATCGTCGACGACCCCTCCTGTCGGCACGTCGACGGTGATCGGCACCGCACGCTGCCACCGCCGCCGCCACCACTGCTCCACGCCGACCAGCAGCAGGACCAACGTCCATGCGACGCGTGTATCGAGCCCGCCGGGCAGTGACGTCGTGGCCGGTGCGCCCGCGACGCGATTCGCGGTCGCGATCTCGGCGTCCGTCCACCGGCCGCCTGGCGTCGTGTCGGCCCATGCGTCAGGACGGGCTGACGCGTCGAGACCGGCAACGACCGCCCACAGGGCCAGCGGCGACGTCGGCTCCGCTTCGAGGGCGAGGTTCAGCCGGGCGCCCGCGTGCCACGCACGCAGCAGCGGGGCGCCCTCCGTCGATCGCGCCACGATGCGGGCGGACTCCGGCCAGCGGACTGCGTCGGCGCGGGGGTCGCGCACCGAGCGCGACGCGGCTTCCCTGACGCGCTCGTCGGCGGCGAGGAACGCCACGGCGTCGAGCTCTGCGTTGGCTGGTCCCGCGCTGGTCACTGACTGCGTCGGGAGTGCGACGCCGGGCCAGTTCATCGTGAGGGTCTCGTTGGGCGTTGCAGGTGGGAGCGCCCGGAGGCTGGCGGCGAGCGCCGTCCGCACGGCGGCATCGGTCTCGCTGGCGCGAATGACGAGACGGTCGCCGGCGACCACGTCAGCGCCGAACGACGGCGCGGGCAGTGCGGTCGAGGCGACCGACTGTAGTCGCAAGCCGGTCGACGCGGGAAACGCCGACAGATCGTCGCGCGTCAACTGCCGGCGCGTGCCGTCCCAGAGCACGACGACCTCGCTGCGCTGTCGCTCGCCGGCCGCAGCCACCTCGCGTCGCGCTACTGCCAGCCGCGCATCCCACGAGCCCGTGCGGACGACCACCGTCGACGAACTGGCAGGCGACAACCGCTCGATGGCATCGCCCACGGCCGCGCGGCTGCCCGCCGTGTCGAGTCCCGGCTGCACGACGATGACGCGATGCAGTCGCGCCTGCCATCGCGCCAGACGACCCGCCGTTGTCAGCGTGGGGCCCGCCGCCGCCGCGGCCACGGCCAGGACGACCGCAGACCGCAGCAGCAGGAGCGGCCAGTCCTGCACCGTTCGCAGCCGCCGCGACACCGGCGACACCGCGCGCAGGAACCGCAACGTCGGAAACGGCATCGCACGCGGCGTGCGGCGCGACCACAAGTGCGCCACGAGCGGCAGCACGAGCGTGGCGGCCAGCGCCCACGCCAGTGGCGACGCCCACGCCATCACCGCATGCCTGCCTGGAGTGCGCGCTGCTGCGTGAACGTTCGCAACACGACGTCCAGCGGACGATCGGTGCCCGCCTCGACGAAGGTCATGCCTTCGCCCTGCGCGAACGCACGCTGCTCCTCGACGAACGCGGTCATGCGTGCGCCGTATTCGTCGCGCAGCGTCGGCGTGCTCGCGACGAGCCGATCGTCGGTCTCGAGGTCCACGAACTCGACATCGCCCGTCGCGGCCAGATCGCGCTCGCCCGGCGCGAGCACATGGAACACCACCACATCGTGTCCCATGCGTCGCGCCTCGCGCAAGGCGGCCTGCCAGCCTTCGGCGCCGTACAGGTCGGAGATCAACGCGAGGCAGCCACGACGGCCCAGCCGCGCCGCCGCACGTCGCAGCGCACCGACCAGATCGGTGCCTCCGGCCGGCTGCAATGAGCCGAGCGTACCGAGGACGCGCACCAGGTGCGGGCGTCCCGTGCGGGCCGGCAGCGAGGCGCCGACGTCGTCGCCATGACTGATGATGCCGACCGCCTCGCCCTGCTGCACGAGCAGGTAGG
>DATJTM010000714.1:0-2342 GCA_035503395.1 Luteitalea sp. | reverse complement strand
CGTCCGCCGCGGGCAACGCTGGCGACCATGGAGACGACGCCGCGCACGACATCGTTCCCAGCGCCGAGCTGACGTTCGGTCGTGCCGCGACGGACCGTTTACGCGCGTCGGTGACGCGAAATCCCGCGGCGCATCCGCACGCAGTCCAGCGAGACCCCCGCCGGTGTCGGCACCGCGACGCGATCGAGCGCGACGAACCCGAGCGCTTCGTACAGCGGCACGCCGGGCAGGGTCCCCATCAGCTCGAACGCGGCGAACCCGGCCGAGACTGCCGCATCTTCGCACGCCTCGAAGAGGCGACGCCCGAGACCGCGGCGCGCGTGCGCGGGATGGACGAAGAAGGCGCGAATCCGGGCCGGCTCTGCGGCCGGATCGAGGCGGTCGTCGACGCCGGTCTTGTGCTGGTCGCCGCCGAACAGCGTGCGGCGGGCGCTCCACCCGCCACAGGCCGCCATGGCTGGCGTCGCGCGATCGACGGCCTCGAGCACGAAGTAGGTGCCATCGGCCACCAACTGCGTGTCGACACCGAAGATGTGTGCGAGGCCGGCCTCGACCTGCGCGGCCGAATAGTGCGGCGGACCGAGGCCACGCACCGAGGCGTCGATCAGCGCGTCCATGGCAGGCACGTCTTCGGGCCGGGCGACCCTGAGCCGATAGCCGTCACTCACGCGAGTTCACCGCGCCACTTCGGTGTCGGCTGCGGCGCCCATGCGTCGAGTGTGTCGAGCAGTGTCTCGATGTCGTGGCCATGGTTCAGGATCGCGCGGTGCTCGTCTCGAACCAGACGCACCGCGGTGGCATTGTCGATGAAGTCGATCAACCCGTCGTAGAAGCCAGCCACGTTCAGCAGGCTGACCGGCTTGCGCTGCAGGTCGAGCTGCGTCCACGTGATGACCTCGAAGAGTTCCTCGAACGTGCCGAAACCACCGGGCAACGCCAGGAACGCATCGGACCGCGACGCCATCAGCGCCTTCCGGTCGTGCATGCTGCCAACGACCATCAGCTCGGTGACGCCGGTGTGATGGACCTCGCGCGCCTTCAGGAACTCGGGGATGACACCCACGACACGGCCGCCGGCGGCGAGCGCGGCGTCTGCCACGGCGCCCATCAGGCCGACCCGACCGCCACCGTAGACCAGCTCGAGACCGCGCCGTGCGATGGCCGTGCCGACTTCCGTGGCCGCGGCCGCGAAGCGCGGATCGGCACCGACGCTCGACGCGCAATACACGCACACCGACCGCATCGTCATCGGCGTCTCCGCTGCGATGTGGCGTGCGGCCCTGGCGCCTCGTGGGCCACGTCACGCTCCAGGAGTCGACGGGTCCGGGCCGCACACGTCTCACGGGGATTACGGAGCGGCAGTTCCGCAAGCGCCGCGTGCAGCCGTCGCGCGTCGACACCGCCCGGAGGCGCATCGCCGATCAGGTCATGCAGCAGCGACACGCGTGCCGCGAGTACACGACTCATGCCACGGTCGCGGGCCAGCGCGATCTGCCCGTCGGCCATCGCCTCGAGTTCGGCCGTGACGCGCCCGTCGTCGATGTCGAGTGCCTTCAGCACGGGCACGAGCGCGGCTGGCAGATGCTGCGGCAGATCCGAAGGCTCCGGACAGGGAAAGGCAATCGTCAGGAGGCTGCGATCACTGACGCATACGGCCAGGTGTCGTGCCCCGATCGTCGCCTCGCGCACGTACCAGTCCCCGAGGCTCGTCGTCGGCACGACCTCGCCAGCCTCGTCGGCCTCGTCGGCGGCTGTGAACGGGGAGATGAGGGATCGGGAGAGTCGCAGGGTATACACGGCGTCAGGGCTCGTCGTCCCAGTGCACCTTGTGCATCACACGGTGGACAGCCGGCGTGAGGAGGAGTCCAGCGATGGCGAGCACCACGAGCCCGGAATAGAGCGCGTAGATGCCGGCGAACAGTTTGCCGGCCTCCGACAGCTGCGTGTCGATCGGTCCCATGCCGCTGAGGAGCATCGCGGCGTTGAGAAACGCGTCACGCCAGCCGAGCCCTTCATAGCGCCAGTACCCCCACATCCCGACCCCGAGCGACAGCGCGAGGAGCCCCGCGGACAACGCCCCGTGCAGCAGCATCCGTCGCCAGAAGTGCCTGACACGCGCGGCGCGAGCCGCCTGGCGCGCACCGGGTGACGCGGGAGCCATGGACACGCGAGCAGCGTACACCGGGGGATTGGCTCGGCCTTGGGCATTGGGCCTTGGGCATTGGGCCTTGGGGATGAAGGGCAGTCGGCAGTCGGCAGTCGGCGAGTCGGTCGTCGGCAGTTGGCGAGTCGGTAGTCGGCAGTTGGCGAGTCGGCAGTCGTTCTTGGGCCTTCGGCATGAA
>DATJTM010000713.1:0-5993 GCA_035503395.1 Luteitalea sp. | reverse complement strand
GGGTTGTTCCGATCATCTCCCGGTGCCGCCTGCGCACGATGCGCTCGAGGCGCGTGCCACGGAGTACGCCGATCGGATCACACGGTGGATGGTGACGCGGTGGCAGGAGGAGGCGCCCCCAACAGCCGATGGCGTCGAGGTGATCACCTGGTTCCAGTTCATGCTCGGGGCCAAGATCAAACGCGCCCTCGACGGCGTCCGCGACGTGGCGGCGGGCGATGCCGAAAGCCTCCCGGACGCCGAGGGCTCGGCGAAGGTCGCACTGCTCGGGGCCGAACGGTCGCTGGCGGCCTGGCAGGCGCTGCTCGAGGCAGGCGTCGTGACCGCGTCTGACGCCGAGCCGTGCATTGCTGATTTGTCATGGATGATCGCGCAGCTCGACGCGCTGATCCCGACGGCGCGCGGGTTCGTCCGGCCGGCCTTCGATGAGCCAGACGATGTGGCGCGACTGCTGGCGGCTGGAGGTTGACGACGCGCGCCTGGACAGGCGAAGGACCCACCGCCGCCGGCCTAGAATGCGCCATGGCCGACGGCCACAAGTGCCATCACTGCGGGCAGTGGGTCGGCGAGCACGAGGCGCACGACTGCTGGACGACGACGGAGGCGGCGCTGACGGGTGACCTGTCAGAGGACCTGCGCGACGCGTACGACCGCATCCGCGAGACGGCTGCCGAGTTCGGTGACCAACGCATCTACGCGTCGCACCACTCGATCATGTTCTCGCGGCGGGCCTGCTACTGCTTCGTCCGGCCGCGGCGGTCGTTCCTGGAGCTGGTGATCTTTCTGGGCAGAACGGTCGCATCGCCGCGGATCGTCCGGGCGACAGCCGCGTCGCGCGTCAAGATGGCGCACCTGCTGCGTTTGACGCACCGGGACGAGATCGAGGCACCCATCACCGACTGGATGCAGGAGGCGTACGACTTCGCGGCCGACCGTCCCGGTCCGGCTGTCGCAGCAGCAGCGCCCCGCAAGCGGGCCGCGAAGAAGCGCTGACGACCGGTTAGGCGTCGCGGTCCATCGCATGGCGGGCCGCGCCGATCGCGCCGGCTTCGTCGCCGAGTTGGGCGAGCGTCACCTCGACGCACGCGCCGTGCGGTCGCCATTCGAAGTCGTCGAGCCAGCGGCGCAGCGGCACCATCAGGGTGTCGCCAGCGCGCGTCGCGATGCCGCCGCCGAGAATCACGCGCGCCGGGTCGACGGCATTGACGATCGAGGCGATACCGGCCGCGAGGCAGCGGACGCTGGTCTCCCAGACCTGCGTCGCCTCGGCGTCGCCGTCCAGATGCGCGGCGACGAGTGCTTCGGTGGAGGCGAATCGCCCGCCCGACCGACGCGCCACGGTGCAGTCGCCGATGGCGTCCTCGAGACTGCCCGGAGTGCCGACGATGTCGCCGGGACCGGTGGCGTCGACGGTCGTGTGGCCGAGATGGCCGGCGCGGCCGGTGCTGCCGCTCAGCAGTCGTCCCTCGGCCAGGATGGCGCCGCCCACGCCGGTCCCCACCGTCAACAGCACCACATCGTCGCACCCGCGCCCGGCGCCCAGCCAGACTTCGCCGAGCAGCGCGGCCTGCGCATCGTTGACGACGCGAACCGTCGGCGAGCTGTGCAGCGCCTCCGTCCAGTCGAGACCTTCCACGATGTCGACGCGTCCCTGCATCCAGTGGACGCGGTCGGTGCCGCGACGGACGAGTCCGGGCGAGGCCAGGCCGACCGTCGACGCCGGGCCGTGCGACTGCGCGAACACGTCGAGGGCCTGCCGGATGGCGGCCGGCAGCGCGTCGGCCGAGGACGTGTCGGTCGGAACGCGTGCGCGATCGATGACTCGACCGTCGGGCGTGACCGCCACCAGCTTGATGAAGGTACCGCCGACGTCGACGCCAATCCCGTGTCGCATGCGGATGCAGGCTCGCACGAATCGTCCAGTCAGGGACAGTGACATCGGCGAGTGTCCTTGGGCGGGATCGTCTCCGGGCCCAGTCCGGGCGCCCGAGCCTCGTGCGCACGGTTCATGCAGAGGAGGAACGGACGGGAACCGGGAACCGGGAACCGGGAACCGGGAACCGGGAATCGGGAATCGGGAACGCCGGGAACGCCGGGTGCCGGGTACGGGGTATCGGGGACGGAAGACTCAGCTGAGCGGCGACGTCGCTCGAACGTTTTTGGAGGAGCGAGAGAGATGCAGCAACACGTGCGCAATCGGCCGGTCATTGCACTGGCCTGTCTGATGCTCGGTAGTGGAGCGTGCAGCCGGCAGGCCATGGATGAGGCGCCCGCGGAACCGCGGACGGCAACTGCGGCGCAGTCGTCCGGCGGCTGCCAGCCGCTCGAGACGCGGGAACCGAATGCGACCGAGCAGAAGCCGACCGTCAGCGGCCAGACCAGGGCCTGCCCGGCCACGTCGACCTCGACGTACGACGTTACCGTGGTCGCGCGCGGACTGGCGTATCCATGGGCCGTCGAGCCCCTGCCGACGGGCGAGTACCTCGTCACCGAGAAGCCTGGTCGCTTGCGCATCATCAGCAGCGACGGCAAGGTCGGCGCTCCGATCGAAGGGCTGACGACGAAAGTCGACGCCAAGGGACAGGGCGGTTTGCTCGACGTGGCTCTCAGTCCCTCATTCGACACCGATCGCACCATCTACTGGAGCTTCTCCGAACCCCGGCCCGGCGGTAACGGGACGAGCGTGGCGCGCGGCGTCCTCTCGGCCGATCACACGCGCCTCGACGACGTGACAGTGATCTTCCACACGTCGCCTACCTACGACGGCGACAAGCACTTCGGCTCGCGCCTCGCCTTCGGGCCCGACGGGATGCTCTACGTGACGCTCGGCGAGCGCTCAGACACGCCGATGCGCCCGCAGGCGCAGCTGCTCTCCAGCCACCTGGGCAAGGTGCTGCGCCTCACGCGCGACGGCCAGCAGCCACCCGACAACCCGTTCGCCAAGGACAGCAATGCCCTGCCGGGCATCTTCAGCCTCGGCCACCGGAACGCGCAGTCCGCGGCCTTCGACGACCAGGGGCGCCTCTGGGTGATCGAGCACGGCACCCGTGGCGGCGACGAGCTGAATCTCGTCGAGGCCGGCAAGAACTATGGCTGGCCGATCGTGGCGTTCGGCCGCGAGTACTCGGGTTCGCCGATCGAAGGCGCCGTCACGACCCGCGAGAAGTACGTCGATCCGATCTACTACTGGGATCCGGTCATCGCACCGTCGGGCGCGCAGTTCTACACCGGCAGCGCGTTCCCCGAGTGGCGCGGCAACCTGTTCGTCGGCGGCCTGAAGGACAAGTTCCTCGTGCGGCTCGTCCTGCAGGACGGCAAGGTCGTTGGCGAAGAACACCTGCTCACCGACCGCGGCCATCGTATCCGCGACGTGCGGCAGGGCCCCGACGGCGCGCTCTACGTGACCACCGACGACGACAACGGCGAGCTGTGGCGCATCGCGCCGCGCAAGTCGTCCTGAGGCGTCACACGCCGCCGGTCGCGCGCCGTGCGCGCTCGGCGGCCTTCGCAAACGGGTAATAGATCGCCAACGCGATCAGCAACGAGACGATACCCCACACCGCTGCCCGCCAGTCGCCGCCGGTCACCAGGTAATGCCCGATGACCGGTGGCGTCGTCCACGGCACGTTGACGAACGGCCGCTGGACCAGCCCCCACGACATCAGCAGGTAGCTGCCGGTAGTGAGCACCAGCGCGCTCACCACGTACGGCACCATGAACACCGGGTTCAGCACGATCGGCAGGCCGAAGAAGATCGGCTCGTTGATCTGGAAGACCTGCGTCGGCAGCGACAACCGCCCGACCTGCCGGAAGCCCGGGTCCTTCGACCCGGCCAGGATCAGCGCGAGCGCCAAGGTCGCGCCGGTGCCGCCAACGTTCACGAACGTCGTGAAGAAGCCGTTGGCGGTCACGTACGGCAGCGGCTGGCCGGCGCTCATCGCCGTGACGTTCTCGGCCAGGTACTGCAGGAAGATCGGCGCGACGATCGCATCCAGCGCGTTGTCGCCGTGGATGCCGACCGACCAGAGCAGGCTCACCAGGAACGCGTAGACCAGGATGCCCGGCAGTGTGTTGAGCGCGAACACGAGCGGCGCGAACGCCTGCTGCACGACGTGGTTGATATCGACGCCGGCGATGAACCGAATCGCCCAGACGCTCACCACGAGGACCAGCAGCGGCACCAGCGACAGGAACGACTGCGCGACGACCGACGGCACCGTCTCGGGCATCGTGATGACGATGCCGCGACGGGTGAAGAAGGCCTGCGTCCACACCACGACGAGAGCGACCAGGATGGCCGGGAACAGACCCTGCGATCCGAGGCCAGGCGTCCTGAACGTCAGGTCCGCCGGCTCGACCTGAATCAGCATGAACACGACCGCCGCCATCGTCGCGCTGATGATGGGCTCCTGGCGGAGACGCGTGCCGAGGTCGTAGGCGATGGTGAGGCAGGCGACCAGACCGAGCAGCCCGAAGGTGGCGGTGACCGGAATCTGCAGCAACTGCAGGTGCGGCTCGACCAGCCGCTGCCAGGCCGGCAACGGCAGGTACGCGATCACCATGAACAGGCCGCCGATGATCGTCAGCGGCACCACCGACACCATGCCGGTCCGGATCGCCGACAGCGCCGTGTGGTCGCTGAAGGCCGTCAGCGCCGGCACGATTCGCCGATTGAGCAGGGCGCTGAGGCGCTGCACCGTCAGCCCGCCTGCAGCGTCGCCGTCGTCAACGCGTGGCGCTGCCCGTGCACCTTGGCGAAGGCGGCGGCCACGTCGCGGATGTCGTTATCGTCGCCAAGCATGATCGACTGATCGAGCCAGATGGCCTCGTCGCGACAGAGGCGGGCGCTGTTGGGACACGCCACCTGCGTGAAGTCGAGCCGCGCGCGCGCCTGCGGCAGGTACGGTCCGAATGCCTTGTTGCGGAACAGCGGCTGATCCGGGAGCGGATACCCGTAGCCACCGCTGCAGGGAATGCCTTCGGCCTGCAGCGCCTGCAGCACGGCCGATCGCGGCGCCCCGAATGCGTCGGCGTCGAGACGCAACATGAACAGGTGCCGGCTGTGGCGCGTGCACCACTCCGGCTCCGCCTGCGGATGCAGGCCCGGCAGGATCCGCAGGCGCGCCGCCAGCCCGCGTCCGTTCGCGTCGCGTCGCGTCGTCTGCGCGTCGAGGCGCGCGAGCTGCGTGTTGAGCACGGCCCCCTGAAACTCGCCGAGACGATAGTTGCCGGAGATGACGTGGTGCTCATACCAGACGCCGCCGGGCACGCGACCACAGTTGTGCATCGACCGGCACGCCTCGGCCAGCGTCTCGTCGTTGGTGATGGCGATGCCGCCCTCGCCGGATGTGAGGTTCTTGCTCGACTGGAACGAGAACGAGGCGATGTGACCGACCGAGCCGGCCGGGCGTCCGCGGTGTTCGGCACCATGGGCATGGGCCGCGTCCTCGAGCACCAGCAGGTCGTGCTTCGCCGCGATCGCCATGATCGCGTCCATGTCGGCAGTGAGGCCGGCGAAGTGCACGGGGATGATGGCGCGGGTCCGCGGCGTCACGGCCGCCTCGATGGCCGCCGGGTCGATGTTGAACGTGTCGCGATCGATGTCGACGAACACGGGCACGCAGTTGGCCTCGACCACCGCCGTCGCGGTGGAGAGGAACGTGTAGGCCGGGACGATCACTTCGTCCTCGGCCTGCAGTCCGGCTGCCATCAGCGCAAGCCGCAGCGAGACGGTGCCGTTGACCATCGCAATGCCATGCGCGCAGCCATGCATCGTCGCGAAGTGCGACTCGAAGGCTGCGACCTCGGAGCCCTGCAGGCGACCCCAGGCGCCGCTGCGCAGCGCGTGCACGAGCCGCGCTTCGTCGGTGTCGTCGAAAACGGGCCACGCCGTGAAGGGTCTGGTGCGGACGGGCGAACCGCCGAGCATCGCGAGCGTGTCAGTCATAGCAGGAGAACAGGAGAACAGGAGAACAGGAGAACAGGAGAACAGG
>DATJTM010000712.1:0-8138 GCA_035503395.1 Luteitalea sp. | reverse complement strand
GGCAGTTGACCGCTGACGGTCAGTGATACGGCGCGTCGAGCTGAAGCGCGACGCCTACGATCACGCATTTGGTAGGGATGGCTCGCCGAGCCGTCCGATACTTCTGGTAGGCTCGCGCCTACCATGCAACGGATTGCCGGGCTGTTCATCGTGGGCATGTGCGTCGCCGTGTCTTCATCGTCGGCGCAGACGCCAACTCCCGCGACACCGACACCTGCACCCGCGAGCACGCAGCCGGCCGCGCCGCGCTACGAAAGTCGCCTCGAAATCTTCGACCTCCGGACAGGTGAGCGCCGGGTGGTGCATCGGGCGCCCGTGCGGTTCGAGGCGCCCAACTGGTCGCGCGACGGCAAACACCTCCTCATCAACCAGCAGGGCGCGCTCTATCGCGTGCCCGTCGACGGCGGCACTCCCGTCAAGGTCGACCTCGGGACCGTCGAGGGCTGCAACAACGACCACGGCTATTCGCCGGATGGCGCCTGGCTGGCGATCAGCTGCCGCCCGTCGTCGTCCGTGTACGTGGTGCCGGCCGCCGGCGGCACGCCACGCCTCCTGACGCCGAAGACACCGTCGTACTGGCATGGCTGGTCGCCCGACGGCAAGACGCTGGCCTACGTCGGCAACCGCGACGGCGAGTTCGACATCTACACGATGCCCGTCGAGGGCGGGGAAGAGACCCGACTGACGACGGCGAAGGGGCTCGATGATGGGCCGGACTATTCGCCGGACGGACGCTGGATCTACTTCAACTCCGTCCGGACCGGCACGATGCGGATCTGGCGCATGCGGCCCGACGGCAGCGGCCAGGAAATGCTCACCTCCGACCCGCAGTACGCCGACTGGTTCCCGCATCCGTCACCGGACGGCAAGCGGCTCGTCTGGATTTCGTTCGACGCCAGCGTCGAGGGCCATCCGCCGCACAAGGACGTCGTCCTCCGGTTGATGCCGATCGACGACGTGCACGGCTCGCCGAAGATCCTGTTCTCGCTGTTCGGCGGGCAGGGCACCCTCAATGTGCCGTCCTGGGCGCCCGACAGCACGCGATTCGCCTTCGTCTCCTACGGGCCGTTGCCCTAGCACGGATCGGTCGCGGCAGGCCCTGCGTTCGGGGCCGCCGCGTCGTGTCATGACCTTTGACAACGCCGCGGAGCACGGGTCACGATCCCGGGATGGCTGTGGCTCCTGCGTCCTCCCAGACGTCCCTCGACAAGTCCCTCATCAGGATCGTCCTCCTCGAGAACGTGCACCGGAGTGCGGTCGAGGCGCTGCAGGCCGACGGTTACACGAACATCCTGCACCACGACCGGGCGCTCGACGGGCAGGCGCTCAAGGACGCGGTCGCCGACGCGCACGTGCTCGGCATCCGCTCGCGCACCCAGGTCACCGCCGACGTGCTGGCGGCGGCGCCGAAGCTGATCGCCATCGGGGCGTTCTGCATCGGCACCAACCAGATCGACTTGCAGGCGGCCGAGACGCTCGGGCTACCCGTCTTCAACGCGCCGTTCTCGAACACCCGCAGCGTCGCTGAACTGGTGATCGCCGAGATCGTGATGCTGCTGCGCGGCGTGCCACGCCGTAACGCACGTGCGCATCGCGGCGAGTGGGACAAGTCGCCGGCGGGTGCGGTGGAAGTGCGCGGCAAGACGCTGGGCATCGTCGGGTACGGCCACATCGGCACGCAGGTCGGCGTGCTGGCCGAGGCGATGGGCATGCGGGTGATCTACTACGACATCGTCACCAAGCTCGCTCTTGGCAACGCGCAACCGGTGCGCTCGCTGGATGCGCTGCTCGGGTCGGCGGACGTCGTCACGCTGCACGTGCCGGAGACGGCGCAAACGCACGGCCTGATTGGTGGCGACCAACTGCGGCTGATGAAGCCGGGCGCGCACCTGATCAACGCGTCGCGCGGCACGGTGGTCGACATCGAGGCGTTGGCTGACGCGGTGCGCAGCCAGCATCTCGGTGGCGCGGCGCTCGACGTGTTTCCATCGGAGCCCGAGTCCAACCGCGACGAGTTCGTGTCGCCGCTGCGCGGCCTGGACAACGTGCTGCTCACGCCGCACATCGGTGGCAGCACGGCGGAAGCGCAGGAAGCGATTGGTGTCGAGGTCGCCGAGAAGCTGCTGACCTACAGCAACAACGGCTCGACGCTGTCGGCCGTCAACTTCCCGGAAGTCGCGCTGCCCGGTCACCCCGGCAAGCACCGGTTGCTGCACATCCACCACAACCGGCCCGGCGTGCTGTCGCGCGTCAACGAGGTGTTCAGCGGCCATCGCGTGAACGTCGCTGCACAGTACCTGCAGACCAACCCGCGCATCGGCTACGTCGTCATCGACGTCGACGCCGAGCCTGACGCCGACACGCCGTCACTGCGTCGCGATCTCGCCGCACTCGACGGCACCATCCGCGCACGGTTGCTGTATTAGGTCGGGCTTAACTCCCGCCGCGCTTCGACCCGACAAGTCGGGTCGCTACGAATTATTGAAGACCGACCCTGACTTCGTAGCCGACCGACTTGTCGGTCGGTTCCGTCGTTCAAAGTCTCCGCCGACGACGCTCCGACGACAGGCCCCACACGCCCAGCGCCAGCAGCGGCATCGGGATCAGCGCGAACAGGTACGCGCCGCCGATCCCGCGCTCGACGTACGCCCGTCGCGGATCGCGGTCGTCGATCGCGCACTTGATCGATCCGCCGATGCGGTACTCGCTCATCATCGCCTCGGCCGACGACGCGCTGCCGTTCGACAGGCGACTGTCGGTGCCGAATCCCTGCGCCACGCGCATCGCACCGCGATCCATGTACGCGACAGCGATCCGCGGCTTGTACACCGTCGACGTCGTCGAACGCCCCGCCGACGATGACGACGATGTGGTGCGGGAGTCGAGCATGCGATCGACCACGGTGCACGTCTGCAGCGGTAATCCGTTGATACGGACGTCCTCGCTCGCCAGCCATCCGAAGTAGGCGAGGAATGCCAGCGGCAGCATGACCGCAATCGGCGCCCAGTTGGCGGAGCGGGGCTGGACGACACGGAGGACGAGCCAGAAGAGCCCCGACAGGGCCAGCCACCCGAGCACGGCGACACCAGCCGGGGCGACGCCGACGCGTCCGAGGCTGAAGACGGCACGCGCCGGCCGGCTGTCGATCGCGGCGACGTGCGTGAGGTAGACCGGCGCGCCGCTCCACGGCTGCAGCGTCACGCGCATCGACACCGTGTGGCCGCCGGTGTCCTCCCGCGCCAGAAACGACAGGGTGGCGGTTCGCGTCGTGCCCGGCACGACCTGGCCCTCCCACCGGGCACGCCGTGACTCGGCATCGAAGACGAGCCCAGGCAGGCCGTCCGCACCCGCGAACAGCGCGCTCGTCGGGACGTCGACGTCGACGACCGCGGTCTGCGAGTCGCCATCGTTGCGGAGCGTCAGGAGATATCGGAACGGCTCGCCCTCGGCTGGCGCGTCGCCGACCGGAGTGAGCGTCGACGTCTCGAATCCGGCTGCGAACGCCTTGCCGGGCGTCGCGAGCAGCCAGATGGCGAGACCGATGCGGGCGAGGGGCGAGGCGACGCGCACACAGGCCTAAACGGACCGGCGGGCGCCGCCGAACTCGTCGACAGGTAGGGCCCGTTGTCTCAACGCGGCCCCCGATGGGCCGGGCTGGGACAGCCGGCCCTACCTAACCTGTGTTCTCAGGCCGTTGCAGGCGATGGATCCGCCGGACTCGGTGGCGCCGGCAGCAGGAAGTACAACGCCGTGCGGAGGCGATGGGCCCACGCGGCCTCGGTATGCTCGGCATCGTCCTCTTCCACGTAGAACAGCGATTCGCCCTGGCGATGGCCCTTCTCGATCAGGATGCGGTGCAGGTCGTGGACGCGATCGACATGTGTGTCGCCCTCCTGCGTGCCGATGTCCATGTAGACACGCCCGCCGGCGAAGGTGGCATTCGACGCGGTCCCCAGGATGGCGGCCTCGGCAAACCAGATCGCTGGGCTCATCGCGCCGACGAAGCCGAACACCTCGGGACGCGTGAGGAAGCCGTACAGGCTGATCAGGGCACCCATCGACGAGCCCATGATGCCGACCCCGTCGCGGTCGCGGCGCACCCTGAATCTGGACGCCACGAGCGGCATGAGCTCATCGATCACGAAGCGCAGGTAGTCGTCGCCGCGGCCGCCGCGTCCTTCCGCATCCGTGAACGGCGAGTACTCGTCGAGCCGACGGTCCTCGCCGTTGGCGATGCCGACGACGATGGCCTCGAGACCGAGCCCGCTGAGCCGCTCGAGATGTTCGTCGACCTGCCACTCCTGCCCGAACGCCAGTGCATCGGTGAACAGATTCTGGCCATCCTGCATGTAGATGACTGGATAGCTGTGGTCAGGACGGTCGTCGTACGTCGACGGCACCCAGACATACACCGTTCGCGCGGTGGCGAGCGCGGCGCTGTCGACGGACATTTCATGGAGCTGGCCGACCACTCCTGGGAGTTCGGCCTTCCTGATTTCGGGTTCGACTGACGAACGCATGCCGGTTGAGGCTGCAAGGCGGGGGCCAGCCGGGCCTGGCGGTTGTCAGCTGCGACGGGCGACGGTCGCGAGATAGACGAAATGACGGGCGCCGCGGCGGCCGTGACCACGCACGCGGTCCAGCCGCACCTCGAAGCCGAGCGACTTGAGCCGGCGGAGAAACCGTCCGTCCTCCCAGGCCGACCACACCGCCAGCACACCACCCGGACGAAGCGCGCGGCTCATGGAGTAGAGCCCCGCCTGGCTGTACAGCGCGTCGTTGCCTTCGGCGGCGAATTCGGCCGGCCCGTTGTCGACGTCGAGCAGAATCGCATCGAAACCCTCTGGCGCCGCCCTGATCACGGCGAGCGCATCGCCAATCTGCACCTCGACCCGGCTGTCCTTCAACGGGTGGCCTGCCAGTTCGCCGAGCCACCGCTCGTTCCACGCCTGCACTTCAGGGACGAGTTCCGCGACCACGATCCGGGCGTCGGGCGGCAGTGCGTCGAGGGCGGCGCGGACCGTGAAGCCCATGCCGAGCCCGCCGATGAGGATGCGCGGCGCGGCACGGCGGACCAGATGGGCGCAGCCGCGCTCGGCCAGCGCCTTCTCGGAGCCGGTGATCGTGCTCGGCATCAGGCTGCGGCCGTCGGCCAGCAGCAGGAACTCGTGCCCGCGCCGCCGCAAGGCGATGCGGGTGCCGTCGGGGGTCGTCGCTTCGCCGAGCGTTTCCCAGGGAATCATCGGAGTGCCGCCACCAGCAGGGCGACCAGCGCCAGCACCAGACCGGCCCCGCCAGCCATCGTCGCCACGAGTGTCTGCCGCACCAGTGCGGCTTGCGCCTGTTCGACCCGTGTCATCAGATCCGGAAGTCCGGCCACGGCCGTTCCGTCCGGCGCTATCGTCTCGGCGTCGGGCGTGAACAGCGACTGACGCATGACGCGGGCGGCGGCCAGCACGTCCTCGATGCCGCCGACGAGGTGCTGCTGCGCGATCTGCTTGTCCGCGTCGGGGACAGGCTCGGCCGCGGCCGCCAGTGCCGCCTTGAAGACGGCGTTGCGAATGCTGCCGCCGCTCGCCTCGTAGCGCTCCGCCAGCGCCCGGAAGTCGACGTCCTCAGCCAGCGGCGTGCGGGTCGGATGGAACTGCACGCGCCAGATCTGCTCGCGCTCGTCGACGCCGGGCATCTCGAAAAGCACGTGGGTGCGGATGCGACGCTCGAAGGCCGGGTCGAAGTTCGAGGCGAGGTTGGTCGCGAAGATGACCACGCCGTTGCAGGCGTCGAGTTCCTGCAGCAGGACGTTGACGACGGCATTGGCCTCGCGGGTGGCGCCCGGGTCGCGTGCCGCGGATCGTCGCGACGCGATCGCATCGGCCTCGTCGAAGAAGAGAACCGCCTGCTCTTCGCGGGCGCGCCTGAACACGGCGGCGACGTTCTTCGGCGTCTCGCCCATCCACATGGACTCGAGCTCGGCGTACTGCACCACGAGCAGGCGTCGGCCAATCGCGTTGGCGAGTGCCTCGGCGCAGATCGTCTTGCCGGTGCCCGATGGGCCGGCGAAGTTGAACGTCAGCCCCTGCCCGGTCGGATGGCGATCGCCCAGGCCCCACGTGCGGAAGATGAGGTCATGACTGGTGAGCTGGCCGAGGGCCTGGCCCAGCGCGCGACGGGTGGCCGGCGGCAGGATGACGTCTTGAAAGGTGCGTTGCGGAACGATCGAGTCGACCGTGCGTCGTGCATCGGCCTGTCCGGTCAGGAAACTGAGCCAGGGGAGCGGAGCCAAGAATCCATCTGAGCACGAACCCTTGGGAAGTCAGAAGTCTTAAGTCGGAAGTCAGAAGCGGGGCAGTCGGCAGTCGGCAGTCGACAATTGGCAATCGCAGGTAGTAGGACAGCTCGTCCCAAGCCGGCCTTCTCTCCGGGTCGGCAGTCGACCGTGGGAGATGTCGGCGCGATCCGTGCAATCAGAGGCAGTGAAACCTCAGGACGAACGAGGAGACATTGCCATGCGTGTACAGCTGAAACCCATCTCTGAGCAGGTCATCGTCATCACGGGCGCCTCGAGCGGCATCGGTCTCGCCACCGCCAGGCTGGCGGCGAAGCAGGGCGCGAAGCTCGTGGTGGCCGCCCGCAGCGGCGACGACCTGTCGCAACTGGTTCAGGAACTCGAGGCCTCTGGCTGCGAGGCCACGAGCATCGACGCCGACGTGTCTGACGAAGCCCAGGTACGACGTATCGCGAAGGTGGCGATCGAACGGTTCGGCGGCTTCGACACCTGGGTCAACAACGCGGGCGTGTCGGTATATGGCGACTGCCTCACCGTACCCGTCGCCGACATGCGTCGCATCTTCGAGACCAACGTCTGGGGCGTGGTGCATGGATCGCGGGTCGCCTGTGAGCATCTGCTGCAGCGCGGTGGCGCGTTGATCAACGTCGGCAGTGAAGTGTCTGACAAGGCGGTGCCGCTGCAGGGTGCGTACTCCGCCTCGAAGCATGCGGTGAAGGGCTGGACGGATGCGCTACGTATGGAGCTCGAGCAGCGGAGCGCGCCAATCTCGGTGACGCTCATCAAGCCCGGCCCCATCGACACGCCCTACACGCAGCACGCGAAGAACTATCTGGCAGACAAACCCACGCACGCCCCGCCGGTCTACAGGCCCGAGTCGGTGGCCGAGGCCATCCTCTACGCGGCGCGGACACCCGTGCGCGACCTCTTCATCGGCAGTGGCGCCCGGATGGTGGCCGCGATGGATCGCTGGGCGCCTCGCCTGACCGACCGCGTCGTCGGCCGCATGGTGTCGCGCGGCACCCATAGTGGCCGGCCGGTGAGTGGTGGCGACGCCCTCTACGAGCCAGGCGGCGGGCTTCAGGAACGGGGCGACTACGAAGGCATGACCCGTCGCAGCCTCTACACCTCGGCCGCCATGCACCCGGTGGCCGCGGGCGCCGTCGCGATCGGCGCGACGCTGCTGATCGGCTCGTGGCTGCGCAGCGGCAGTGATGCCGGCAGCGGTCATTCGCGCCACTCCCACCTGAACTGATACCTGCCTGAACTGATCCCGCTTGGGGGCGCGCGTCAGACGATGCGCGTCCCACCCACCATGCCAGCCACGAACGACACCGACGTCGAATCGAACGACGTACCTACGCGAGGTCCGGCCACGGACTCGCACCGTCACGCCAACCCACTCTGGTGGATGCGTTGGGTGCCGGCGGCGCTCATCGTTCTTGTCGTCGGCTGGTTGCTGTACGTGTTCGGCAGCGTCGCGCTGGTGCCGGTGCTGGCGTCGTTCGCGATCGCGTACCTGCTGCACCCGCTGGTCATGCGCCTGGAGGCGTGGGGCCTGTCGCGCAGCCTGGCCGCCGTCCTCGCGATGCTCGTCGTCGGCGGCGCGGTGGTCGCGCTGTTCGCGTTCGTGATCCCGGGGCTGTGGCACGAGACGCTCGATGCCGGCCGCGAGGTGACGGCCAAGCTGTCGCCCGAGAACATCGGGCGCCTCCGCGAGCGGCTGGCGTCGATTTCGCCAGCCCTGGATCGCGCCGCGGGACCGCGGCTCGAAGCCATCGCACGCGACCCCTCGTCGCTGCTGTCGACCGTGAGCTGGTGGTTCGCAGGCGCCTTCACGGGTGTGCTGTCG
>DATJTM010000711.1:0-5236 GCA_035503395.1 Luteitalea sp. | reverse complement strand
CTCGGCCCGTCTGCTGCACGTCGACGATGTCGATCAGGAAGCGGCGATCGTGGCAGCGGAGATCGCGCGCGCCGCAGGTCTCGTCGTCACGAGCGACATCGATCGACTGACGCCGCGCACGCCGGACCTGGTCAAGGCCGTGACGGTGCCGATCTTTGCCGAGCACGTGCCGACGGGTCTGACGGGTGCGCAGGATCTCGGCACCGCCCTGCGTCAGTTGCGCGAGGTGCACGACGGGCTGCTGTGTGTGACCGTCGGGGCCGAAGGCGCGATCGCGCTGGACGGCGATCGCCTGATCCACTCGCCGGGCTTCAAGGTGCAGGCGGTGGACACCACAGGTGCCGGCGATGTCTTCCGCGCCGGCTTCATCTACGGCACGTTGCAGGGCTGGCCGACGGAGCAGGTCCTGCGCTTCGCGAACGCCGCCGCCGGACTCAGTTGCACGCGTGCCGGTGCGATCGGGGGCGCGCCCGCGCTCGAAGAGATCGAGGCGCTGCTCGAAACGGCGCCGGCGTAAGCGTTACGCGACCTTCGTGGCGACGCCGACCGACTCGGCGATGCGCCGCGCCGCGGCGACGCCCGAATGCAGCGCGCCTTCCATGTAGCCGGTGAAGGCGTAGGCGCAGTGTTCGCCGGCAAACTGCAGCCGACCGCCGACACCGTCCCACAGCGTGGCGCCGACGCGCATGATCTGCCCGGGCGCCGGGAACGAGTAGCTGCCCTTCGCCCATGCATCGCCCGGCCAGTCCATGAAGCGCGATGCGACCAGCGCCTTGGGGAGGCCCGGATAGGCCGGAGACAGCGTTGCCAGGTATCGGCGCGTGCGCTCGTCGGCCGTCCACGATCGGCACTCCTCGGCCGCCGGGCCGCCGGAGAACGCATTCATGCACGTGCCGATGCCCTTCTGGTTGTCGGTCTGGTGCCATGTCATCTGGACCGGGCCACTGGCCAGCAGGTCGGGCGAGAGCTTCGTGCGCCGCCAGAATTCGCCGCGCAACCGCATGAGGAATTTCACGTTGGATCCGACCTGCGGCTGGATGTGGGCCGGCAGTACCGGATCGAACGCGATGCGATTCCACGTGTTGGGCGGCACGGCCACGACGACGTGATCGGCTTCGAGCATGCGGCCGTCGGCCAGGCGCACGCGGACGCCCGCCGATGACTGGCTGACGTGCGTCACCGGCATCTTCAGCGTGATGCGATCGCGTCCGATCCGATCGGCGAGCTTCTCGGCGAGTTGCTGGTTGCCGCCCTTGCAGCGATACACCTCGGAGTCGGTCCAGAAGGCTTCGACGCCTCCGCCCTTCACCATCGCGAGCATGCCGAGATAGCTTTGCCACTCCGCACGGACGCCGTTGTCGGCGGTCTGCATCGCGTCGATCGCGCGCTTGCAGCGCGGCGAGCAGGAGAGGCCGGCGATCCAGTCGGCGACCGTCCGCACGTCGAGGCCCACGGCATCCACCGCCAGCCACGGGCGGTTGGCGTCCGTCAGCGTGCGGGCATCGTCGTTGAGCGTGGTGAACGCGGCTTCCATCTCGGTAAACAGCGCCTCGGCATCGCGCGCGGTGAGGCGCTCGCCGTCGAGAATCACCGGACCCTGCAGGGTGGCGTCCTCGGTCATGTCGAGCATCTCGAGGCCGAACGTCTTCGCGTACGACTGCCAGACGGCGTGGTTCGAGCCGATCAGTTCGCCGCCGCCCTCGACGACCTTGCCGGGCACGAAGTCGCGGAACGAGAGCACCCGTCCGCCGACGCGATTGCGTGCTTCCACCACCTGCACGTCCAGGCCGGCGCTCGCGAGCTCGTGCGCCGCTGCGAGACCCGAGAAGCCCGCCCCAATCACGACGACGCGCGCCCGTGCGCTGGCGCCCTGCGCGAATCCGCGACTGCTCAGGAGCAGGCCGGCCCCAGCCACCAGTGAGGTTCGCAGTACCTCGCGGCGGGTATAGCCTCCGGCGTCGGGGGCGAAGCGGTCGTGGAGGCGGGCGTAGAGCGAACGAGACACGTCGATCAGAACGGCCCCGGTGGTCGGGTCGAACATGGCACGCTGGCGTCGCGCCGGCTGGCGTCATCCGATCAAGAATTCAGACGGCATGTCCGTGCGGTCGTTTGCAGTGGTCGGGGCAGGGGCGGTGGGCGGGTACTACGCCGCGCGACTGGCGCGCGCCGGCTTCGATGTGTCCCTGCTGGCCCGGGGGGCCCACCTCGAGGCGATCCGTTCCCGTGGCTTGTGGGTCTGGAGTCCATTGGGTGACCTCGTGGTCCATCCGCGGGCGACGGCGGACGCCGCCGAGATCGGCCACGTCGATGTCGTGCTGTACGCGGTCAAGACCTACGACAACGCCACGGCGCTGCCGCTCCTCACGCCGCTCGTCGGCCCGCCGACGCTCGTGTTGACGCTCCAGAACGGCGTGTCGAGTGCCGACGATGTCGGCGCGGTGGTGGGGCGTGAGCGCGTGCTGGCCGGGCCCACCTACATCGCAACCGCACTCAAGGCGCCGGGGTTGATCGAGCAGACCGGCATGCATCGCCGCATCGTGTTCGGTGAGGTCATCGAGCCGGCGGCCGAGCCGTCGGCGCGCGTCCTGGCGCTGGCCGACGCGCTGCTGCGCGCCGACATCCAGGCGGAGCCCGTTGCCGACGCGCGCGTGCCGCTCTGGGAGAAGTTCGTCTACCTCGCGCCGTTCGCGGCGGTGACCGGTGCGGCCCGTCAGCCGGCTGGCGTGGTCTGGTCGACACCGGCGCTGCGAACTACGCTCGAAGCCGCGTTTGCCGAAACCGAGGCCGTGGCACGAGCCGAGGGCATCGCCGTGGCGGCGGACGTCGGCGATCGCATCCGGTCCTACATGGACGCGTTGCCGGCAAGCACCCGATCGTCACTGCTCATCGATCTGCAGGCAGGCAAGCGCATCGAACTCGACGCGCTGGCGGCCGACGTGGCGCGCCGGGGCGAACGACTGGGCGTGGCAACGCCGGTGATGTCGACCCTGGCGGCCACGCTGACGCCCTACACCAACGGCACGGGACGGTGATGCCGGTCTCGCTGCTGGCGATCGCCGGCGTCATCGGCCTGGGCGCGCTCGGCGGCATGTTCGGCGCGCTGCTCGGCCTCGGCGGGGGCGTGTTCCTCGTACCGGCCCTCACGCTGGTCTACGGATTGCCGTTCCGCCAGGCCGCCGGCATCGGCCTGATGACGGTCATCGCGACGTCCAGCGTGGTTTCGGCGCAGCGGGCCGGCGACGGCACGATCAACCTGCGCCTCGGCATCGTGCTCGAGATCGCGACGACGCTGGGAGGTCTTGCCGGCGGACTCACTGCGCAAGCGCTGTCGCAGCGCACCCTGCGCGTGACCTTCGGGATGGTGGCGATCGCCATCGCCATCGTGATGTTCCGGCAGGTCAAGAAGCGCACGATGTTGCGTCAGGGTTACGTCGACCCGGGCTGGCTCGGTGGCGAGTACTTCTGCGAGGAGCACCGGCAGGTGCTGACCTATCGTGTCCGTCGGCTGCCGCTGGCGCTCGCCGTGTCGTTCGTGGCGGGGAACGTGTCTGGTCTCCTGGGCATCGGCGGCGGCATCCTGAAGGTGCCCGCGCTGACCACGTGGTGCGGCGTGCCGCTTCGGGTGGCGGCGACCACGAGCTCGCTGATGATCGGCGTGACGGCAGCCGCCTCCGCACCGCTGTACTACACGGCCGGCGACATTCCGCCGACCTACGCCGCGGCGTCCGTGCTCGGCGTGATGATGGGAACCCGGGCCGGCTTCTGGATCGCGGCCCGCGCCTCGTCGCAGTGGCTGAAGCTGCTGTTGGGGCTCGTCCTCGTGTTCGTCGCGCTGATGATGGTGGTGCGCGCGTGAGCTCGCGCGTCGAGGTCCTGCTCGGACGCACTCTGGGCATCGGCGTCGCCGTGAGCACCGTGCTGCTGGCCATCGGGCTCGTGATGACGCTGACGGTCGGCGGCCCGGTCGCCGGTGGCCTGCTGAACGCCGGCCTGCTCGTGCTGATGGGCACACCGATGACGCGCGTGCTGATCTCGTGCGTCGAGTACATTCGCGAGCGCGACTGGTTCTTCGCCATCAGCGGCATCGCCGTCCTCCTCGTGCTTGCCGTGACGGTGTGGCAAGCCACCCGCTGACAGCTCGTACGATCGACATTCGTTCGTCGTTCGTCGTTCGTCGTTCCAAGCCCCAAGGCCAAGGCCAAGGCCAAGGCCAAGGCCAAGGCCCAAGGCCCAAGGCGACAGGCGACAGGCGACAGGTTCACGCACGCAGCATCCCGGCCCGCACGAGCGGGGAGAGTCGCGGGAAGTCGTCGGCGATGTGTGCGAGATCGTCGGTCGACAAACCGTAGAGATCGGCAGCCGCACGATGCAGACGTGCCTGCGCTTCCTCATCGGCCGGATCGCGCATCAACCGAAGCGTGAGTCGCGCGACGACACGGCACGTCGGGTTCGACCAGTGGGCCGAGGGCACACGCACACTTGCGATCAGCCGCGTGGTCACGTGCGAGCCGAGGAACCGACGCACGAACCAGTCCGCGACCAGGCTGTTCAACATCCCGCACAGATACAGTTGCCGGCGGAGCGACGTCGGCGTCCTCAGGCAGAAGAGCGTGTGCGTGGACACGCAGCCAGGAGGCAACAGTGCCGCGATCAGCGACCGCGTGTTGGTCGGAGACGACACGTCGCGATAGGCCAGTCGCCACCGGCGCCATGGCTGGTGCGCGAGTCGTTCGTGCGCGTCACTGGCAGCGATCCACCGGCCATCGTCTGCCTGCCGTACGGCGAACGCTGACACGTGCTTGCCGTCGACGACGGCGATGCGCTCGGTGCCGGGACGTCGCCGCAGGCTGGCCGCATCTTCGGTGGCGTTCAGCTCCCGGCCGAAACGCAGTTGCCACTCGTCGCCGCCAAGCGCTGGTGCGGCGGCCAGCACGGCCAGGACATGGAGGTCCTTGTCGTGGCGGATGTCCGGAATGGCCTCGGCTGCACCGAGCAGGCGCAGCAGCGCGCGCGTCACGATGCGGGCGTTCGTGGTGACAGGTGGCGGGCTGCTCCGTTCGGGTCGCCCTTTCCCGCGGCTCGCGCGCGTGGTGGCCGGACCCGATATCGCGCCGTCATCGATGACGAAGGCATCGGTCGACGCCCCGCTCGTGCCGGTCATCGCCACGATCCGCATCGAGCGATGAATCGGGAAGAGGCCAGTGCGGTTGTCGACGATGGAGAGGCGGTCGATGGC